>DAOVSE010000001.1 GCA_030633595.1 Candidatus Altarchaeota archaeon | reverse complement strand
TCACCAATAGTCATAGTTTCATGTTTCTCTATACATCTAATTATCTCCCTTTGTCTCTCATTCAACCCACTAAGTCGTTCATCGGGAACCTTCAGAATAGGCTTTCCAGGGCCCCTGAAGATAATCGTAAAATACCCGGTTCTTTCCCTGAAAGTTGGTTTTTCCAAATCCCATTCTCTCATGAAGTTGTTCATGCGTATGATTCCAGACCCTCTCTTATCCATAAGCCTCCGTCTCATGAGGACATCAACAATCGTTCTATTTCGGGACTTGGGGTCATAGGTCAAATCCTCTAATTGTTTGATCGTTAGAGGTCTCAGCAATTCACCGGGGCTTAAAATTTCAACCCTGTCATCAAACATCCTTATCAAGATGTTCTCTCCAAAGAAATAATCCCTATGGGCGAGGGCATTTACTACTGCCTCTTTCAGGGCTTCGATAGGATATTCCGTCCTATGAATTGTTTTAAAACCCTTCGACCACGCAGCAGTCCTCATATTCTCCAAGAAGAATTTTTCTGCCTTATCTATCAATTCAAAGATTGTTCCATCCAATTCTCTTTTATCGATCCATCTAATCATATCTACGCCTTGATATCTATCTGCAAGAATTGTACTGCAGGAAAGACTTACTTGAGGGGGTTTTCCAAAAAGAAGTACCCCAGCAGCTGTCGGTGTTAACTTTCCGTTTTCCTCAACAACGAAGTTTTCCTTTTTCAGCAGGTCATGAAAATACTTACCCTTCAACTGAACGGTTAGTCTGCTTTCCTTGAAATATTTCCTGATCTTTCTTAGATTTAGATCATCCAGAGTAGCATTTTTCACTGGGTAAATGTCTTGGCTTTCGGTAGAACCCTCCCTGTAAAGTCTTGCAATCTCTTCTTTGTTTGCTGGCATGTTGGATGAGCCAGTCCTAATCCTTGGTTTTAACTGATTTTTTACAAGGCAGGGAGTGTTCCTTCCCTTGGGGCAGTGAATCACTATGAAGTCTTTCTCCATATACCTTACAAACTCTATCCCTGGATCCTCATCCAACTTACAGTAATACCTTATGATCTGGGTGAATTTATGTTCCACCCCCTGTGGATCTTTTAGACCTATGGGATTTCTGTCATCATCTACGCCCAGAATAATCTTCCCACCCCTGCTATTGTAGAGGGCAGTAACTAACTCAGCAACGTTTCCTGACTTAGGAAGATCCAGCTTGAAATCCAGATCCTTGTTCTCTCTGTCCCTCAGTAATTTTTCAAATTCTTGCTCCTTCATCACTAATCTATTAGATTGCTGGAATTAAAAGTCTACAGAATTTTATGTTTTTATAATTTAAATTAGACTTTTATAAAGAAAACTATGGTAAGTTCCTGACCATGTTTTTGGCAAAGAAATCAACCCAATAAATACTGATTTCTGTCTATTCTGTTCTCCTGTACTGCCATACTATCCACGTCCAGTATATGGCCACAGCCACTATCGGCATCCATATGCATTCGAATCCTTCGCATCCTGTCATGTGGTTTTGTTGAGATAGATTTGTTCTGCACTGGTCCGGATCGGGGTAAACATTAAACCTACTGATTCTTATAGATATGATATCATAAATTTCTTTAAAGATGCCAAAACAGATACTGCCAAGTTTGAGGGAAAGGAACAGGTATATGGCCTTTGAAATCATAAGCGATTCAGATATTGAAAGAGGGGATGTAGTGAAAGCCGTTTGGAATTCGGTACTTCAATTTCTCGGAGAACTCGGTGCTAGTAGAACAAGCCTTTGGGTCATGGAATGGGATGATAAAAAAAAGAAGGGAATCCTGAAGGTAAATCACAAGAGCGTCGATGAGGTAAGATCCGCGCTGGCTCTGGTAAAAGAGATCAACAGGGAGAGGGTTATTCTCCATATCCTCGGCGTTTCCGGTACCGTTAAAAGGACGAGGGAGAAATATCTGAAAGAGAAATGATCTGTTGAATTCGCGAAGCGAATGTGATTGACTACCGTCGGAACACTCAAGATACATTCTTAACGGAAATTTAGGAATTGTTGAATCTGCGAAGCAGATTCCTTTCTTTGAACCGCGAAATCGGTTCACGCTTTGTGCCGTCTTCGCTAACGCTCGACGACACAGGATAATTCTTTGTTGAATTTCCGAAGCAGATTCCTTTCTTGGGGGATAAACACCCTTCTTTTGTAAAGAAAGGGGTTCGTTGGGCCCGCTGAGATTTGAACTCAGGACTTCTCGATTTATGATCCCGTTATTGAACCACCCCCAAGGGAATGATCCTGAACGCAGTACACTAGCACACAAAGGGGCAATTAGCCCGGTGACTGTGAGCCACTGTAAGGGATTATCAGTCGAGCGCTCTAACCATGCTGAGCCACGGGCCCTATAGAGCTTAATATTCGATTCTTTCCATAAAAATTAGGTCTTCTTCTTGCTTGGGCATTCCGGATTAACGCAGACAGTCCACGGCTTTTTGCCTAAAATGATAATTTTAGCGTATCCGCAGTGCTCGCATTTTCCTGAGATTTTAAAACGGGATTTCGGCAGTGATATGGTAAAACAGCAATCGGGGTAATTGCTACATCCAAGGAACTGCCCCCCCAATTTTGACTTTCTAAGAATAAGATTGCCGTTGCATTTAAGGCATTTACCCATGGATTCATATTTGTCAGTTGCTTTTGTCGATTGTAAGGACTTTGCGAGTTCCTTTCCAATCTTCTCTTCATTTTCATTAAATTCCTTTGATATGCGAATTATGGTCTCTTTCCCTCCCTCAATGACCCTCTCTGGGGGAATTTTTCCAGATTCGATCTGCTCCATCTCCTTTTCGAATTTTCGGGTTAATTTTTCGCTCAACACCTCGGGGCAGTATTTTCCAAGAGTATCTACGACATTTAAGCCCAAAGGGGTTACCTCAATCGATTTTCCATGGAGATAACCCCTCCTGAATAGGATATTCAGGATCTGTGACCTCGTTGCCTTCGTTCCAATATTTCTCTTCTCCATCTCCCTGATAATGGATGATGGGGTATACCTCTTGGGGGGTTGAGTTTCCTTTTCATGGAGGTTTATCTTCTTCACATTTAGTTTTTCATCTTTCTTCAGATCCGGAAGTAGATTCTCTTCAAATTTTGCATATTTTCCATAGAGGGAATGCCACCCCTTCTCACTCGTTATCGTTCCCTTTGAGATGAATATCTCTCCATTATTGTCCAACTCTATCGTAACAGTTTCCCTGACTGCTGGATCGCCAAAGGTTGCAAGAAACCTCCTCACGATTAAATCGTAAATCTTTTCCTGATTAGAGGTAAGTCTCTCCGGGATCACTCCCGTTGGATGGATGGCTGGATGTGCAGGATCCTTCTTTTTCCCGTTATTCGGCTTCAGTTTCTTTTTTGAAAGGAGCTCTTTCACCCCTCCACTGTATTCCTTGATCTTGGTTAAATTTTTAAGAATCTCCCGATAATTAATCTCCTTTGGCAATTGCTGACTTGACGTTCTCGGATAGCTTATATAAGCATCTGTGTAAAGCCCCTGGGCGGTTTCTAATGTATCATTGGGGGATATCCCCAAATGCCTGTACGCCTCTGTCTGCAGGGTGGTTAGATCGAAGGGTGCTGGCGCTAATTGTTTGTATTTACTTTTTTGAACCTTTGAGACAATGGCAATTTTGCCGCATTTTTTCTTTGTTTCCTCTGCCCCTTCCTTTTCCCAGAATTTCCCCCTCGAATGTAATGCCTTTACCTCACAATTGTCTTTGAGAGAGATCATCTCGAGCTCCCAGAATTTCACGGGTTTGAATTCTCTTATCTGTCTCTCTCTCGTGGCTAGAATCTTTAGGCTCGGGCCCTGAACTCTCCCTATGCTTAAGGTTGTGTAACCCTTTGCCCTCCTTATGGCCAGGGTCAATGCACGAGAAAGATTTATCCCCCAGTACCAGTCCAGGATATGTCTTGTAATTCCAGCGTCGGCCATACCCTTATTTATGGGTTCGAGTGCGGAGTATGCGTTAACTATGGACTCCTTGGTTAGAGTAGAGAATTTCATGCGTTTCACATTTTGTTTAAAGGGATCTATATCACAGGCATATTTTATGACATTAAATCCGATTACCTCCCCCTCGATATCATAGTCGCACGCGTTTATGAAGCTGTTGCACTTTTTTGCGAGGGTCTTTATATTCTCGAGATAATTTTTGGTAAACTTTGAGTTTTTATTCGCCTCGTAACTTGGAACCCACGATATATCAAAGACGGGATACTTCCAGACGCCGTAGTTTCTTTCCCTCAATGTATAGATATGACCAACCGCTGGGGCAACGAATACATCACCTACTCTGTAGTAACGAACCTTCCCTTTTCTATGCTGCTCCGCCTCCCCTATAGAATTCGCTATTCTTTCTGCTACGTTTGGTTTTTCAGTTATGATCAGGGTTGGCATCTTTTCTATCTCACACCAATTTTATAGCTCTCAGCTATCTCTCTGAAGGCATTCTCGAGATATTTTATCTGATCCCATGAGAGGCCATATGTGTTAAGCTTGTATTGTTTTGTCGCCCCCGGGATGATACCAGTTATCTTCCTCTTGGAGAGCTCATTGTGTAGGAAGTATCCTTTCTTCTTGTGGGTTTGTGCCACCTTGTCGAATGAACCGGTGGAGTCCACCTTCGTCATTGTGTGTTTCCTAGGCATCTCAGATACGATAGAGTTTCCTTCAATCCTAAGGAATTCCCGGATGAAGTAGTTTGATTTCTTCACCTCTTCATCCCAGTTCTTTACTCTCTCTTTAACTCTTGGGAAGGACGCCATCATCGCTATTAACGGAGCACCCATTACAGTACAGCCCAAAAGATACACTTCTTTAATGCCAAATTTCCTGCCTGAGACATCCCCCTTGCTCCTGGTTGTCTTAAAGATCCTACCCATAAATTCCTCTGTTGTGGCTAAAACCCCGGTGGGGGCCGGAGAAGCCATACTCTTATGCGCTGAACCTATGATGAAGTCTGCGCCAATCTTCTTCCCGTCGACGGGCATTATCCCAACGGTATAGGCTCCATTATAGAGGAACGGGATATCGTATTCATGCGCTATCTTGGCTATCCCTTTAACGTCGTGCTCGTTCCCGTACATGTAGTCTATGTGGGGTACAGCTATCAGTTTAGGCAGCTTGCGTGTTTCTTTTTTAACCATTTCGATCTTTTCCTGTGTTTTCTCAGGGGTTACTATCCTGTTTTCATTTAAGGGAATCTCCCTCCATTCTGCTCTCGAAGCTTCTATTGCAAGACCAAGGGAATAGTGTCCGACCTCAGCGATCAGGGCAATGTCCCCCTTATCCAGGAGGGCGTTTGCAACGATCTGAAAGCCCCTCCGAGCTCCTCTTACAACCCTTACAGCCTCCATGTTCACAAATTCAGCAAGCTCGGAGTGGAATTCCTGAATAGGAGGCCTCTTTATGTGATCAAGGCGGAACGGCTTAAAGCAATAGTCACATACAGAATATCCATCACCATACGCTATAAGCGCCTTCCTTGCTTCGGCAGTAAGTCTTCCTCCGGATTGAATAGGATTTAGATTTATGTATTCCTCTTCCTTGCTCCTGAGTTCTATCTTATCAGCTATGTACCTAATCTTCGATTCGCCTCTCCCCTTCTCTATCTCGTCTAATGTCCCTCTCAGACTTTTGAGAATTTTATTGAATCTCTCCTGTTGCTCATCGTTTAATTCATGCACTGGAGCTGTAGCTCTGAGAATCTCTCTAAGGTCTTCCAATGCGAAGAGTGCCTCATATGTTTTTTGTGCTCTAATATTCATCTTACCCTATTAAATCATGTATTTTATTTATAACATATTCTATGTCTTCTTTGGTATTATCCTTTCCAAGGGTGAATCTTAACGACCTGTGGGCTTCTTTTCCTGACAATCCAATAGCCGAAAGGACGTGTGATGTTTTAGTTGAATATGTAAGGCATGCTGATGCAGCAGAAGATGCAATTCCGTATTTGTCAAGCTCGGATACAAGGTCTATATCCTCCATACTCGAAAATGTGATGTGTGCATTATTCGGAAGCCTCTTCTCTGGATGTCCATTCAACCAGCTCCTGTCTATCTCAAGAGCCCCTTTGATGAGTTTATCCCTAAGCCTTATAAGCCTCCTTGATTCCCTATCCATTTTTTTCACTGAGAGCTCAAGAGCTCTGGAGAAACCAACTACCCCTGGGACATTCTCTGTTCCTGATCTTAAGCCGTTTTCATGCTCGCCCCCATGGATTAAAGGCTTCAACCCTATTCCCTCTCTCACATATAATAAGCCTACGCCCTTCGGCCCATAAAGTTTATGGGCTGAGATAGATAATAAATCGATGTTCATCTTTTTCATATCCAGGGGAAGCTTTCCGGCCGTCTGGACTGCATCGGTGTGGAATACTATACCATTATCCCTTGCAATATCACACATCTCCTCTATTGGCTGGATTGTCCCTATCTCATTGTTTGCGTGCATTATTGAGATAAGGAATGTATCTTTTGTTATCGAATTCTCTAGCTCTTTAGGATCTACCCTGCCGTATTTATCTACCGGAAGATATGTAACCTTAAAGCCTTTTTCTTCCAAGAGCCTGCATGGATTCAGGACAGCCTTGTGTTCTATGCAGCTTGTTATAATGTGTCCTTTCCCTTTTTTATAAGCAATTCCTTTTATCGCCAGATTATCTGATTCTGTTCCTCCTGAGGTAAATACTATTTCCCCTGTCTCTGCATTAATCGCTTTTGCAGCCTTCTTGCGTGAATCGTCAAGGACCTTTCTGGCATCTCTTCCGAATGAGTGCGTGCTTGATGCATTGCCGAATCTCTCCGTAAAATAGGGAAGCATTTCTTCCATAACCCGTAGGTCGACGGGTGTCGTTGATGCATGATCCAGATAGATCTTTCTCATTCCATACCCTCCATATCTAATGTGATGTATTCATACCCAAGTGACTTAAGGCCTTGAACCAGATCCCTTGAATCAAGGATGATCTCAAACTCCTTTCTCGGGATCTGTATCCTTGCAAAAGGGAAATGATCCCTTACCCTCACCCTGCTTACGTCAAGGGATCTTATCATGTCTTCTGCCTTATCTATTCTCATCAACCTGGCAGGGGTTATCTCTGATTCAAAAGGAATCCTTGTCGCAAGACAGGTCTCTGAGGGTTGTAGTGAAAGCTCTTTGTCTATCCCCCTCATGATTTTCCTGACATCCTTTTTACCCAATCCGAGCTCTGCCAGAGGTGAGTAAACCCCCTCATCTCTGTTTGCCTTAAGCCCAGGTCTATCCTCCCTCAGATCGTCCGCATTGGTACCGTCAAGGACCACTTCATAGCCCATGGACTTTATCTTCTGGAAGATCATTCTCTTGCACAGGTAGCACCTGTCCTTTGGATTGTTCTTTATCTTATCCAGAATTTCCATGTCCAAAACCCTGTAGTTTATTCCAAACTTCCTTGCAAAACCTCTGGCTTTTTCTTGCATGTATCTCGGGGTTAATTCGCTTCTTACAAGGATTGCGTCAGCGAAGCCTTTAGTATAGAATGCAATTAGAGAACTATCAACCCCTCCAGAATAAGCCACCGCTACTCTTTTGCCTTTAAATCCCTCCACATATTTTTTTATTCTCTCCATTATGCTATTTTAGCATCCTGTTTACGGCCATTTCGGCCCTGATCCTGATATCATCCGGAACCTTAACCGCATATTTCATCTCCTGTAGTGACCAAAGAACCTTCTTTAGGGTTATTATCTTCATTGTTGGACATATTGCAGAGGTTGAAGCCGGATAAAATCTCCTTTCAGGGTTTTCCTTTCGCAGTCTATAGAGTAGCCCTGCCTCAGTACCAACGATCAGTTCAGAGGCACGGGATTTTTTTACATATTTACACATCCCCTCTGTGGAGAGTACATCATCAGCCAGTTCAATTACCTCTGGAATACACTCTGGATGAATCATTACCTCAGCCCCTGGATGAAGTCTCTTCTGTCTCAGTATATCTTCAGGCCGGATTTTTACGTGACTCGGACAAAATCCATTCCAGGCAATGAGCTTTTTATTGGTTTTTTTGGATACATAGTCTGCCAGATATTTATCTGGAACAAAGATGATCTCTGGAGCATCCTTTAAAGACTCGACCACTCTAACAGCATTGGACGAGGTACAGCAGATATCGACCTCAGCCTTAACCTCTGCGTTGGTATTTACATAAGCAACAGTAACGGCATCCGGATGCTTTTTCTTTAGATCTCGGAGTTTCCCTGCAGTTAGCATATCTGCCATTGGACAACCGGCTTTTACATCTGGCAGAAGTACTGTCTTATCTGGGGACAGAATGGCTGCGGTTTCCGCCATGAATTGGACACCACAGAATATAATCACATCAGCGTCTGTTTTGGATGCCTTTCTACTCAATCCCAGTGAATCCCCGAGATGGTCTGCAATGTCCTGAATCTCGCCTGGTTGATAATTATGTGCCAGTATAATCGCATTTCTCTTTTCCTTTAATCTCTCTATCTCTTCAATTAATTTCTCATTACTCATTTTACCTTAATTGACTTATTATTGAATCTGATTATATAAGATATGTGTTTCCTAAATTTTTATATCCAAAATGGAACTTGTTATTGGATTGGTTGGGAAAATAGGCTCTGGAAAGACCGTTGTAGGTGATTATCTGCACAGGAAA
This sequence comes from Candidatus Altarchaeota archaeon, assembly GCA_030633595.1. Taxonomy (GTDB): domain Archaea; phylum Altiarchaeota; class Altiarchaeia; order IMC4; family QMZM01; genus QMZJ01. Next base: position 35,061 of record DAOVSE010000001.1, on the reverse strand, counting down.
TACGGGGCAAAACAGATGCGGTTTTCCCAGGTTCTCATGGACATTCTGAACAGGCTATACCTTCCCCATAAAAGGGAATATCTGCAGAAACTCGGACATTCTCTCAGGGTGTCCCTCAGGGAGGATGTTATCGTCAACGCCTTCAGTAAGGACATGGAAAGGGATTCATCCGAGATTATCGTGGTTGATGGGATTAGGTATATGAACGAGGTTAAAATGCTCAGGGAGTTCGAGGACAATTTATTGATATTTGTTGATGCCCCGGCAGAGCTCAGGTATGACAGGTGCAGGGCAAGGGGTGAAAAGGGCGAGGATAAAATAGAATTTGAGGAGTTCCTTAAGGCCGAGGCGAGGGAGACAGAGAGGTATATTGATGAGGTAGGGAAGATAGCGGATTATCAGATAGAAAATACAAAGTCACTAAAGGAATTGTATAAAGAGATTGATAGGATACTGAAGAATCGGCTATAGATTGTCCATCAGCAGTCAAGCTTTTCTTTACAAAAGAAAACCTTGACCAAAAGAAAGGAATTCACTCCGTGAATTCAACAAGATAGTACACGCATGTGAACTGGTGTGACAGTTCAATAAAAAATCATCTCATTCAGTGTGGCTAAGCGACCGAAGGGAGCGCATGCCGCACCTTGGTGTGAACTTACAGTGTAAGTTCAAGTCCATCAGCAGCTACCCTTGTCATCCCTATTCAGCCTGGGTCGGTATCATCATCTGAACATTAAGATATGGGATTCAATGGATAAATCTCGCTGAATTAACCGCCCGTGATACCACCGCCCTGCAGATCTGCCTGAATTTCCGTACTTAGTTCCTTCAATTTTTCGGTCAATTTTTTCTCCTGTTTTTCAAGCATCTGAATTCTGGCATTTATAACATCCTTATTTTCCTGAAGTTTCTTTTCGCTCGTGGGTTTATTTGTCTCGATCAATAATGGTCCAGTAGCTTCATAGATCCTCTCTTTATCAATTTTTTCCAACGCCATAAGGGCATTATCGATGTCTGTAGATTGCAAAACTAATTGTTGTTTTTGCAAAACTATTGCTTGTAGCTGATTCTGCAGTCCTTGAAACTGGTTTATTTTGTCCTGAATCTGTTTTGGTATATTCATTTTAATCTTTTTGTTAGTTGAGATTCTATAATGCGGTCTGTGACCCCATAACCTCGTTCTGATGGCACGCAAGACCTTCGGTCTTGAGTGCGTTCTCAAAACTCCTTTGGAGTTTTGGAATCTTCGAGCCTTTGGCTCGAACGATCCGACTTTAGTCGGCCACATCAACCTTTCTGAAGGTTGTTTTTGTTAGATTTAAACACATTGCAATCCATCTGAGATAGGTATTCATGGATCCCCGAAGCGCTGTAAGGTCCCTGGCCCTGATCTTTAGATTCATGAAGTTCCCATCACGATCCAAGGTTATTTCTGATCTGCGTAATGCGTCGCTCTTCGTCTCCATCTCAATGGACCTACAACAGACGTCCGCTACCTCGGATGGAACATTAATCGTTACCTCCAGAAGATTCATCTTGCAATTACTGTTTTAGCTATTGGAGGTCTTTTCTTGATCCATATGTTTGATCTCTTCTCCTTACACTTTGTGCACTTCAGCCTGTGCTTTGTCAGATACTCATAATCTACCTCTGCTCCGCATTCTATACATACATATGTCATTTTATCTTTGTAGTTGTTGGGGTATATGCCCCGCCGGTAAATTTAAGACCGCATGATTTGCATTCCCAGATTCCGGTTGATTTTCTCTTGACCTTTCTACCACAGTTAGGGCATTTATTTTCCTTAGATAGATCCTCTATCTTGCGTATCTCATCTCGCAACTTGCGACCAATTCTCGAACCATATCTCCCGACCGATCCAACCTTTCGTGTGTGACTGTACATTCTCTGAATTAGGATATAAGGATAATTGATTTTGGGTATAAATATCCTAATTTTAGCGACTGTTACCTTTTCTCCATTCTCATTGCCTTTAGGATTTCCACACTCCCGACCGCTGGAAGGCAGATTACATAATCTGCACCCGCTCTTTTCATCTTACTGGTCGATCCCTTTTCGTTCGCTCTGACATAGACCTCAATATCCGGGTTTAGCTCCTTTGCTGTTAGAATTGTATATACCGCTGCCGGATCGGAGTTCAATGCAATTACTATCGCCTTTGCATCCTTTATCCCCGCGGATTCTAGGGTTGATGGATGGGTTGAATCACCCAGTATACCCACAAATTCCCGTTTAATTATCTCATCAAACTTCTCTTTGTCTTTGTCAATTATAATCACATCCTTCTTTCCCAGACCTTCCGCTACAAGCGTTCCAACATCACCATATCCGCATAAAATCACGTGGTTTTTCATTTTTTTCAACCTCTCGGTTATCCTACGAAATTTAAAGATATCTAAAAGACTTACTTCAATCAGACTGCTAACGATTGAGCCTACCAGATAGAAGAACAAGGATAAACCGATTAATATGAGAAATATTGTAAAGATTCTCGATTCTGCTGTAGGGGATGGTTGAATATCACCGTAACCGACGCTGCTTATTGTAACTATCGTGAAGTATAATGCATCTAAAAATTCCAATTTTTCCAGCGACATATACCCCAATGTTCCGATAGAGATTACTAAAAAAATGAGGATTAACGCAAAGATCAGATTTTTTGTCTGGGTTCTCATTTTTAGTTTTAGGGAGTAAGGCGATGTCTATCCCTTGGAAACAAAACAACCTCCCGTATTGAAAGATCGAGAATCTGCATCATTACCCGGTCTATACCAAGACCGAAGCCGCCATGAGGTGGCATCCCATACCTAAATGCCTTTAGATAAAATTCGAAGTTGTCTGGATTTAGATTAAAATGCTTTATCCTCTTTGAGAGTAATTCCAGATCGTGGATACGCTGTCCGCCAGAGGCAATCTCCACGCCCTTATAGCCGAGATCAAAGGAGCGTGAGTATTTTTCACCCTTAAACGGCATCGTATAGAATGGTTTAATCGCCAATGGGAAATGTACTATAAAATATAATTCGGATCCGAATTCCTTTAGCATTATCTTCCCCAAAAGCTTTTCAGATTCTGTGTCCAGATCCTCCCCCCAGGGGAGCTTCTTTCCGTGTTCCCTGAGAAGTTTTAATACATCATCATATTCAATCCTCTCTATTCTCTCAGGTACGTTGATCTTCTTTTTCAGGATATCCAGCTCATTTTCACAGCTGGAGGCCTTTTTTATCAGGGCCAGTACAAGATTTTCGAGAACATCCATTACATCCCCATCATCCTTGATGAACGCCATCTCCATATCTATGGCAGTCGCCTCATTCAGATGCCTCCTGGTGTCGTGCTCCTCCGCCCTGAAATATGTTGTTATCTCGTAAACCCTGTCGAGTCCGGTGGCCATCATCATCTGTTTATAAAGCTGGGGTGACTGGGCCAGAAAGGCCTCTCTATCGAAGTAGGATATTGGGAATAACTCTGTTCCACCCTCTGATGCACTGGCAATAATCTTTGGTGTATGTATCTCTATAAAATTGTTCTCCTTCAAAAATTTTCTCCCTGCGCTTAAGATTTCCCCCCTTAATCTGAATATTGAAGAGATGTCCGGCTTTCTGATATCCATGAATCTATTATTTAGTCTGGTATCCAGATCCGCATCAACTTTCTGTGTAACATCCAGGGGGAGAGGTGACGCAGCCTTGCTTATTACCTCAAGTTTTTCTGGTTTGATCTCCACGCCCTTGGGGGCTTTATCATTACGGATTACAGAGCCCTCCACCCTGATAACGGACTCCTTGCTCAGATCATCTATTGCAGAAAGAACTTCATCGGGTGTTACACCCTTCTTCGCCGTTATCTGGATGAATCCCCCTCTGTCGCGAAGAATCACAAACTTCAGCTTGCCCATGTCCCTGATCTCATGAACCCATCCACTAATGGTTACAGATTTTCCATCCAATCCGGGGGTAATCTCTCCTGAATAGTGAGAACGCATTTTTTTCTGAGGTTTTAATAAATTCGATTCAGATAAGAAAAAGTGAGGATATCTGGGTGGGTTCTTGAATCTAGGATTGATTCCTTTTTTTAATCATCGAAAATATAGCGTTAGTGGACGTTTTCCGTAATCAACGATTGATGGATTAGCTCTGGCCAAAAACGCACAGATCACGGATTTTTTACCTGTTATCCTGGACAAATCCTTAAGATGCAATCTTTTTTTAGAAACAAGGATATTCCAAGCGTAACGGAAGTCTTTCCCTGTTAATTTCCTCCTTGTTGGTTTATCTCGTGGATTTTTGGATATGACTGCTATCCGATTACTTTCGTCAACTGAAACTATCCTATTTGCTGATTGCCTTGATAATGTCTTTATTTCAGAATAGGTTTTTGCGTACTCTAGAATATTTCGCCAGATTGTTTCGAAATTCCGAGACGACATCTCACACACCTCAAATCCTGATTCTTTATAATTTCTACACACAGGCATAAAACCCGCGGGAATTCACAAAAACCCTACTAAGCCAAGGCTTCAGATCCTGCAGACCAGAGATTTCTGCAGGTGTTTGTTGATTGGAAGACTTTCCCTGAACTATTTGTTGTTGCCAACAGAGTGGTGGTGATGGGAATGTTCTGGGTTTGGGTGTTGTGGGGATACAGAAGATAAGGAAATTGCCAGCACAGAACTCTTCGTGGTAACTTCTTGGGGGTAGATAACATCAATCCCCTATAATCCGGGGCCCTTCTACTTCACATTCTTCTTGCAGTTTTGGGCTGGGGATGAGCTTGTTATTTTCGAAGTCTATACGCCAGCATCTTTCATTTTCTATATCCTCCCGGGATTCTTCAAGTTGCCGTAAAATGTCTGGGTCCCTGAGGGTGTCGATGGTTTCTATGTAGTTTCCAATGCAGGGGATCCAGTAAAGACAGTTATACGAGAAGTTGTAGGGATGCCAGAGCCAATGATGTTTCTTAATTGCATTATTTATTAATTGTCCTATTTTAACGTAGTCCATTCTTTGCCCTTTCTGATTAAATCTAGAATTTCCCCCAGGCTCAGCTCTTCAGATTCTTGAACTTTGTCCTTGACATGCTTGTGATGTGGGACTGTAGATACCTCTGGATGATGAGGTACATTGTCCCAGCGAGCAATTAGATTTCCGTCTTTGTCCTGCCAGTGGTACTTATATTTGGACTTTATGATCTCCTTTTCCAGAACAATGTATTCCGTGACGTAAAGCTCTGTTCCGTTCTTGAGATAGAGTTTGGCATTCTAGTATCCCGTCAGGGGCGTTATTGTCGCTGATACAGATCAGGGATTCCAAGTTATCTAAGTAAGTCACTATCCTATGCATTCTCCCCACTTAGATCCTGCTCAAGTTGCTTCAAGCGATCATAGGTGTCCTTCAGAGAAAACCACTTTATATAGTCGTCTCTATCATCTACTTTACCTTTATTGAATCTGTCCAAGAATTCGTCAGAGTTCATTCCATATTTTTTTTCAAATACCCTCATTTCCTTCTGACAGTCAGCAAGGTTGTTCTGAATGATGAACCTTTCCCTTTCCAGCAACTTCTGGAGCGTTTGCTCTACAAAATCCCGATCTACCTTGGCTTCAACAAGCTTTTCAATGACATCTGCATAGGGGTACATCCTCATCACCATTAAATCTTTGTATTTTCGTGGATAAATATTGATTGTTTTTCCCTTAGTTCCTCACAAAAATCGCAACCATCATATTTCTACACACAACCATAAAATTAATTATGCGTGCCCCGTTTATTGTGAATCTTCTGGCGCTTTTGTATTTTTTGGCGGGTATAGGGTTTTTACTCAATGGTTTTTTTTGCTTTGTACACGGTTTTGACCGTGCCAACGCCTCAGAGCCTTGAAGGGCAGCAGTATATCATCTACGGCGGTATTGCGTTGATGTTAATACTCTCCCCGATTTTCATTGTGCTGGGTTGGGGTCTATGGCATCTAACGAAGTGGGCCTGGAACGGGGCGGTTATATTGACCGCTTTCGGTCTTGTTACCTCTGTTTTCGTTTTCGATCCTGTTGCTATCACGATAGATTTCCCGATTCTTATCTACCTTTTCCATGTGAAGTACGTATTTGACGTAGAAAAAGGGGATGGATCCATTTCTGGAGACCGTCGTGACTTCTCCAAGAGAGTGGAGTGTGAAGAATAAAAACATGGAACGGCCTTGAATAAGAAAAACCTATTCAAAGGAGATCTCAATCTTGTCGTTTGTCAGGGATGTCATGAGCTTTTCTATCTCCTTCAGGCTCATTCTGAGTTTTTTTCTGTCTCTTTTGTTTATCCGAACCCTACGCACTGTGGTGCCGTCCGGCTTATAAACGGTGTTTACAGCTAAAATTCTTGCTGGAGCAACAAAATCGTATATTGTTTGTTGAAGATCGCCGGTGCTTATCACCCTCAATTGCTTGCCAAAATCCTTTGATAACTGACGAATATTGTCCCCACTCTTCCCGATAATCTTTCCTATGTTCTCCTTCTGGGTTAAAACAATGATGAATTTCTTTGTGTCTATTGCCCTTTCAAAACCGATCTCGCCCTTGCCCAGTCTGTATAAGATCTTGGATAATTCTACATCCAGCTCGGATATCTTCCCATCCTTCAGTTTTTTCTCGCATGCACTACATAACACGCCAGTTTTTGCGCATATAGCACAGATTGGCAAACTCATTTCTATCCCTATTTAGAGAACTTCATACGCTAATACTTAAATAAAAAAAGAGTTATGGCTTGGAAAGAGTTATTTCAATCGCAGAGACTTTTATCGGACCCTCTTCACCCTCGATTTCCTCAGTGTCTATCTTTATATCTGTCGTGCTTATACCCTGTACAAATCTCTGTCTAACTATCTCCGCAACATCCACAGCCCTACTAATTGCTCTTCCCCTGGCTTTTATTATCACGTTGGATTCGCCGTTGTTAAATTGTGTAACAACCGCCAGTACATAGCTCATTATCCCCTTTCTACCTATAAACACCACATTGTCGTCTCCTTTCTCTTTCATTTGCATCACCTCTTATTCACTAATTTGTATTATGCCTATAGGGCATGTAGTTTCACAGGCCCTGCATAGTACACAATTATCCATGTTTCCTGTAATCCTTGCTTTTCCCTCAACAATCTCAAATAGGGAAACCGGACATGCGTTTACACATGCTCCACACCCGATGCATCTCTCAACCTCTATCTTTATATCCGCCATATTATGTTCTCTCCCTTGTCATACTGCGGGCATTAATCTATAGATTCGTATTTAAATAACATGCGGGGGTTATCTCCTAAACCTTGGGCTCTCCCTAAGTAATAGAACAAAGAGATAATACTTACTCTCCCCCTCCAATTCCTCGATTATTTTGTCCACAAGCACCTTGACAGGATCTGGTATATTCTTCACCCTGCTATGCATATCCTCAAAGCTCTTAAAGGGCATTTTTTCCCTTTCTCTAAGTATGTCTTCCCTGTGCCTTTTTCCGATTCTTGGTAAGATCTCAAGTTTATGAAGCCTCGTACTTATTGTCCCGAGAGTATTGTAAAACTCGATAAATTTCTTTTCATCCTCTCTTATTATCTCCGCCAGAATAAGACTCAATTCAGTTTTTGCGGTGGGGGTAAGCCAATCATACTTTATTCTTCTTTCAATGTGATCTACCTTGTCTCTTGTACCCTCTCCGATGTACACCCTCTCTCCTGTTTCAAGGGAAATATTGGGTCTTGGGGCTATCTCGAGTAAAGAAAAGAAATCCTCACCAACAGCCTGAGCAATTGGTTTTCTCTTGTGGGGAGGAACCTCGGACTTTCCTCTTGGTAAGTAGTCAAGTATCCTGACATGTTCGTCTTTGTTCATTCCAACCACACAAGCCCTTAGCGATATTGCACAATGAGATCCAGTATCTTCTTGATCTCCTCCTCTTTATGCCTGAAACGTTCCTTTGCAAATATTGCACGAACATCATCCACAGTCTCAGGCAGGAAATCACACATCTTAACAACCTGTTCTTCCGTTAGATTCAGATCCAACTCACTCAATTTTTTTGTCAATTCATTGACATCCTTTGTCTTCAGTTTTGCGTATCTCTGTGAATGCTCTAATGCACGTCTTTGCTCGTAGAGCAGTTCTTTCTTCTCCTTGGCATATTTGCTCTCCCTACCCTTCAGGGTCTTTTTAACCTCTGCCAGAGAGACATATTTCTCGTTTATAATTTTCATTCTGTTTCGTTATGATGGAATTAAATATAGATTTGTATTTTTAAATCAGAATTTACGTTGTAAAGAAGATCAAGATTTTGGGGCAGTCAGGTGTTCTGGGGCAATTAGAATCTCCTTCCTCTTTTTTCCGTCCTTGATCTCAACGTAATAGCATCTACCCTGCTTTCCGGTAACATTTCCACCCTTGCCCTTGAACCGCGGGTGGGGTATCGCCTGATAACTTGGATCTATCGATATTGAAACAGAATCGCCCTCTTTGAATTTCTGCAGGTACCTGCTGATCTTTACCTTTCCTCTGTCTCTGGATCTTACTTTCAGATTTCTCGTTCTTCGTCTGTATCCTTTTGAGCCCTTCATCTTGGTTGAATTTACAATACATCAGATATATGGAATTCAATCTTAAATATATATACTATCTTTTGATATATACCGTAATATCGTTGCCTTCCATGTCCCATTTCTTCTCAAAGCCCTTACCTTTACCTAGGGTAATTTCACTTCTCGTTTCGTGTTCGATAAATTTCTTGTTGTCTTTTACGTATTTTGAAAATTTGTTACTGCATTTGATATTGACCTCTATCTGTTCCGTCTCTTCTAGGGAGAGTTCCTTTCTCATCTCCTGTATTCTCCTTATCACCTCGCGGGCCATGGCCTCTGAGAACAGCTTTTTATCCAGTTTTGAGTCTATATACACAATTCCTTTCTCAAATTCCTCTGCTATAATGTCTTCAGGCAATTTGCTTTCAAAGATAAGGTCATCCTCAGCTAACACAAAGTTATCCAGTTTGTATTTGCCCTTTTTCATGAGTTCGTTCTTTATTTTTGAGGCGTCTTCTTTTTCCAGTAATCTAACTACCTTCTTCATCTCGCCCTTGATCTTGGGGCCCAGAACCGGATAGTTAATCTTTGCGATTACCTTTGTTTCTATTTCCCTGATCTTGAGTTGCTTTGCATTAGATGCCTTTAAAATTATTTCCTTCACCTGGTCAATCTCCAGTTTATCTCTCGGAGCAATAATAACCCGTGGAATCGGCCATCTCAGCTTTATTCCCGCATCCTGGCGAGCTGCCGCAACACATTCTACAATTTCTTGGGCGATGATCATTTCTTCTTCCAATTTTTTATCTATTAGTTCATTGTTTGCCCTCGGCCAGTCCATGAGATGGACGCTCTTCCCTTTAGTAAGCTTTCTATAGGTGTATTCAGAGAAATGCGGTGTTACCGGCGCCATTATAACAGACAATCCTGAAAGTACGGTATACAGGGTATGATAAACAGAAAGCTTTCTTGGATCGTCTTTCTCGATCCAGACCCTATCCCTTATCAGCTTTATGTACCATCTGCTCAATTCCAGTGAAAAATCATAAACCAATCTACACAGCTCATAAAGCCTCAGATTCTCCAGGGCTTTTGTTGTTTCCATGATCAATGAGTTAAATCTTGACAAGAGCCACCTATCCTCAATTTCTAATTCTTTATAATTTATCGGATATTTCTTAGTCGGGTCAAATTTATCCAGTTTCATATAGGTAGATGTAAATGAGTGGATATTCCAGAGAATATTAAAGAACTTATTTGTCGTTTCAAGTCCCTCCAGACTGAATCTGAGATCCTCCCAGGGAACCGTTGCCCCTAGCATATAGAACCTCAAAACATCTGCTCCGTATCTTTCAATTATCTCAGTAGGGTCTACAACATTTCCCAGGGATTTGGACATCTTTCTACCATCTGCATCCAGGGTAAAACCGTGGTACAGAACCCTCTTGTATGGAATTCTGTCAAAGGCTATCACAGATGAAACTAAGAGGGAATAGAACCAGCCACGAGTCTGATCCGAGCCCTCTGTAATGAAATCTGATGGAAACAACACCTTAAATTCCTCCTTTTTATGGGGGTAATTGAGATTCGCCCATGACGCAGAACCTGAGTCGAGCCACACATCCAGAACATCCTTTACCCTCTCCATCTCCTTCCCACAGGTGCATTTCAATTTTACCTTATCAATAGATGGTCTGTGCAGATCCAGGGTTTCGAGATCCAATTTCTGGGTTGATTTTCTGAAGAGCTCGTCTATCGTGCCTATAACCTCCAGATTACCACATTCACAGCGCCATATAGGTAATGGAGTATTCCAGTACCTCTGCCTTGAGATGCACCAGTCCCTCGCATTTTTTAACCAGTTCTCAAATCTACCGGAGCCAATCCACTCAGGAATCCAGTCAATCTCCTTATTTTTCTCCAGAAGCCTCTTCTTTATCTTTGAAATAGCCAAAAACCATTGTTTAGTTGATCTTAAGATTAATGGGGTTTTGCACCTCCAGCAATGTGGATATGAATGGGTTATCTTTTCTTCCATGAACAAAGCTCCGGATTCCTTCAGTTCATTAATGATGATCGAATTTGCGTCCCTGACATATACTCCCTTATAGGGTTCTATGGTAAATCTTCCACCGTCGTCAACTGGGGACAGTACAGTCAGGTTGCATCTTTTGCCAATTGCGGCGTCCTCTTCTCCATGGCCTGGAGCTATATGAACGCAACCGGTTCCCTCCTCCAGGGTTACTAGATCCGGGGCCATAACAACCCTGTGTTTGATATCTCTTTGTATTGGTATATCCAACATGGGTATATATTCTAGACCATCCAGCTCCTTGCCTTTGAATTCCTCCAGGATTTCGTATTCCTTTTTCAATACAGGTAGTCTTTCTTTTGCCAGTATCAGAATTTCATTGTCAACCCTGACGCGAACATAGTCGAAGTCCGGATGAATCGCGATTGCTGTATTTGCGGGCAGGGTCCACGGGGTTGTTGTCCAGATGAGGATGAATTCGTCCTTGTCCTTTAATTTGGCCCTCGTATAGATCGAAAAATCCGTAATGTCCCTGTATTCATCCCTCACCTCATAGCCGGACATCGCCGTTTCGCATCTTGGACACCAATGAATTACTTGTTTATCCTCATAAAGGAGATTTTTTTCATACGCCCTCTTTATTCCGAACCAGACCCCCTCCATGTACCTCTTATCCAGGGTCATGTAAGGATCCTCCCAGTCTAACCAGACCCCTAATCTTTTCAATTGCTCTGTCATCTGATTCATATTCTGGATGGCGAATTTCTTACACTCCGTAATAAAATTCTCAATCCCGTATTCCTCTATCTCCTTCTTGGTCCTGCTTCCAAGGACAGTCTCTTCTACCTTTACCTCTATCGGCAAGCCGTGCATGTCCCAACCCGCCCTCCTGAAGACGTCGTAACCCTCCATCGTCTTGAATCTAAGAAAGGTATCCTTTATCGCATGATTCCATGCGTGTCCGATGTGGGCCTTTCCGGAGGTGAATGGAGGTCCCTGACAGAAGTAGAACTTTTTACCGCCCCTTTTTGATTCTACAAATTCCTGAAATATTGCCTTCTCATCCCAGTATCTCTGAACCTCTTCTTCAAGCCTCGGCAGATTTAATCTCTTTGCCATTTTCTTAGTTCTAATAATTTAGGCTTTCACTATTAAATTTTAGAGAGATTTAAGTAATTTCTTTAAGACTTCTTGCTCAGGGTATTAATTAATTTTTCTACCTCCAGATTCTATGTCTCATTGAATTCATCTATAGAATCAGCCCAATAAATAGACAGTTTTCCGTCTATCTCGCCCTCCTATACTCCCACCATATCCAAACCCAGAACACCGCCACTGCCGTTCGAATCCCACGGCATCTTGTTTTATCTGTTTCTCTTGCAGAGATTATATGCAAAAAGCCCCTTCTGGGACATGCCAATAAAGGAAAGAGATAATCATTCTACTGACATGTCTATGGTTTCCGGGTTTATACTTATTTATAGAATTCTAATGTATTAATAAGATGACCGAAGGAGAAAACCCGGAGAGAATGGAGAACGCATACGAGAACATAAAGCTGGTCCTGGAGAAGGCGCGCACAACAGCCTACCGGGCAGTCAACTCCACCATGACAGAAGCCTACTGGAACATAGGCAGAATAATAATCGAAGAAGAACAAAAAGGCCGGGGAAAGAGCCAGATACGGGCGAAACCTGATAAAACAACTGTCAGAGAGACTAACCAGAGACTACGGCAGAGGATTCACAGAAACCAACCTAAGATACATGAGGCAATTCTACCAGACATACCCAAAAAGTCATGCACTGAGTGACAAATTAACGTGGACACACTATCGGCTCCTGCTAAAAATAGAGAGACAAGAAGCCAGAGACTTCTACCAGATAGAATCCGCCAAATTAGATGAGATCAGAAGACACAATCACATATTAACCCCCGGACGATATGTCGGCATGGAAGAAGAGGAAGACGACGGCATACCCTTTGATGAGAAGATGAGAAAATTAACGTCTGAGCTTTCTGAACAGATGAAAGAAGGGCAGAGCTTGAATGAAGAGATAAAGAATAATTTGGCGGGTGTGGGGTTCAAAATATGGATAAAGGGGAATTAATAAAAAAGCTTGAAGATATTGAATGGGAAGATTTTGAGGTTAAAGAAGCTAAATCAGAGATTCCAAAAAACAGCTGGGAAACTGTTAGTGCTTTTTCTAATACTGCGGGTGGGTGGATTATTTTTGGCGTTAAAAAGGCAGGAAGAAAATATGATATCTCAGGTGTAAGAAATCCTGAAAAACTAGCGGAGGACTTTACTACTGTCTTAAGAAACGGCAATAAATTTAATAAGAGAATAAATGTTGTCTGTAAAAAATATGTTTTTGACAAAAAAACTGTTCTTGCCTTTTATATACCCTTTGCTGAAAAGAAACCGGTGTTTTATAATAATCCAAAGAATACATTCATAAGGACGGGAAGCGGAGATCAAAGAGCAACGCAGGAAGAAATAGATGCCATGTTTCGAGAGCAGGCATTCTCGTCAAAAGATAAGGAATTAACAGCATTCACATTCGAAAGCCTTGACCAAAAGACTGTTGAAGATTACAGGGCATATATGAAAAAATTCAATCCGGATCATAGATATAATAAGCTCACTGCAAAAGAATTGTTAAAGAAGCTGCATGTCCTGATTGATGACAAAGTTACTGTTGGTGGGATGCTTTTCTTCGGAAGGGAAGACGGTATAAATAAGATTATAACTGATTTTAGAATAGATTATCTTGAGATACCTGGGGTATCTTATTCTGATGCACCTACGCGATACACTTACAGGTTAAGTGAAGAGGAGAATCTCTTCAGATTTTATTTTAGTATTATTGAAAGGTTGCTAAAGAAGATTGATATTCCGTTTCAATTAAAAGGTATGGGTTTTGCTTCAGCAGACCAGCCTCAGGTTGTTGCTATCAGGGAGGCATTAATTAATCTTCTTATGCATTCTGAGTATTTCAGCACATTAAAACCACGTATAAGGGTCTTCACAAACAGAATTGAATTCATGAATCCGGGGGCATTGCCAAAAGATTTCAAAATAATCATGGAAGAAGATTTTTCACAGCCCAGGAATCCTGTGCTTGCGCGCATCTTTAGAGCAATAGGCCTTGCCGAGAATGCAGGTTCTGGTTTTGATAAGATGTTTTCAGGGTGGAAAAGTCAGTATAGTAAAGCCCCTGTAGTTGGAGGGGATGTAGATTATTATAAGATTGAATTCTATTTTGATAGCCTAAAAACTACCCAGAAAACTACCCAGAAAACTACCCAGAAAATATTGGAATTGGTAAAAGACAAGCCCGGGATTACACGAAAAGAGCTGGCTGAGATTATTGGAATTACTGAAGACGGCATTAAGTTCAGTATCAACAATCTAAAGAAAAGGGGTTTATTGAAAAGAATTGGACCGGATAAAGGCGGTAAGTGGGAGGTTGTGAGGGAATAAAAAAGAATTTGGAGGGTATTGGTTATGGATTATAAAAAGGAAGAAATAGAGAAGAAGGTTTGGATCGCAGTTGAACTTTTGTTTAAAAATGATGCTTTTCTACTTGAAAACGATGTTAACGAGAGATCCGTTTCTCACAAATTGGCAGAATACATTCAAACTCAATTTCCAGAATGGCATGCTAATTCCATATTTTTGTTTAACACTATCTGATAGAAGATGGCAAAAATACATATTTACATGCAAACATGATCTATGGTTTCTTTAAGAAGATGTTGGTGTGTACTCGAAGAAATCAGGATTTTGAAATACCAAGGGTTATAGAGTTTCTTAGGAATAATCTAGATAGACTTGAGATCTATATATCTCCTCTAACCAAAGCTGAGATCATTAGGGGGCTTAGAACAGAGTGGAATTGTAGTAAGGGTGAGGCAGATCGTATATGGGCGGCTTTTGAGAGTGAGTTAATGGTGAATTATATAGAGAATCCGACGATCAGTAATGATATCGTGGAATTAGCGAATCTTACGAGATTTAAGAAAAGAATCAACAATTTGATTCACGTGGTGATAGCAAAGGAATATAATCTGATATTCCTTACAGGTGATAATGAGATATTGGGAAAAGCAAAAGAATTTTATCCGGACATAATTAGTTATCACGATCTCAGAGCTATGCTGCAGTAGATCTCTTTATCTTTCTCCATTCGTCTTCAGTTAACCTATTTGCTATTTTCTGGAATACTGGTTTTACTTGTCTTATGAACTCATCGGTAGTTATTAATTTATCGGGAATTCTTACTCTGACCCTTTTCCCACCCAGTACCTTGATTTTTTCCATATTACCTTACTATTTAGAAAGTATTTAGGTATTTTTTAGAATATACCCTTAAAAGTTTTCAAGATTTTTAGCCGATAAAATTTTTGTAACTACCCACCCTAACTATTTAGATATCTTAAGTTTGAAACCTTAATATTATACAGTCAAAATGGAGTCGGCGTTTATAAAGATTTTTGGAGATACACCATTTAACAGGGTATTTGATATGCTCTTAGACCACCCAAATCTGGATTACTCGAAAAAGGAGCTGGCAGGACTCTCGGGCATGTCCGAATCTACTCTATATGGTATGTGGAATAAGCTGGAGAGACTCGGGATTGTGATCCCCACCAGAAAATTTGGGAAGGCACAACTCTACAAGCTTAATCCAAAAAGCAAGATTGTGAAAGAGACAATAAGGTACGAGAAAGAAATTCAGCCTGAGATAGAGGCTGTTGCTGCTTTGCCCGAATTCGGTCATCCTAAGAGGTCGATGGAAGCCTGATGCATGGATTCTTTGATAAGCCTATTGGGATGATGAGTCAGAAACAACTATTGGATAGTAGTTTATCTGAAACGTAACTACCCCCCTGTCCAATACGCTTTTCTAATTGTTCTATATATGCGTCTTTGTTGAGTATAAATATATTTAGCTTCTCAAGATGAATGAGCATGTGTAGCCTGAGTAGTTACAAACAATTGTTCTTTATATAAAACATTTGTTTTCTTTATTGTCAAGATTCCCTAAGGTTGTGGATGGTCGGGCAGATTTGATATATTCCACACTACTAAGTTCTGCTCAAACCTTTTAGGCAATTCAATCTAATACTAAGCTTATGATGAAAATTTATTACGGAATTGGATTGCTGGCAATTATCCTTTTGATAGGTTGTATTCAACCCCAAAAATCTGCGGGATTAGAATGGGAGAAAATTGGGGAGGATACATGGAGGGCTACGGATATAACGTGTTTGGAAGAAAAACCAGTAGCAGATTACTTATGCATGGGCAATTGCTTTGAAAAATCGAGAAAGGATATATGGAAATATTGCGGGGATAAAGGATATACAACCATTACAGATACGGGTATAGAAGTACTTTGTTTTTTCCAGGGTTGTTTTCCTCAGATTTCTGACGGAGAGTGTGAGATAATCTGTCCTCTGTGATACTAACATACTATCCCAACTTTTTAATCCTGAAAAAGTAATTTCAAGCTTTCATAAAGCTTGAGCAAATGTGCTATACTCACACATTCAGTGCTCGATAGCACTAAATAAAATTCAAAATGTATTTTTAATCCTAGAAAAGTAGATATAATAGTCTAAAAATCTGGACGTGACAGTTAAAATGGAACTTCCTTGGACAGAGAAATACAGGCCAAAAAAACTGGATGATATGGTTGGGCAGGATGCTATAGTCGACAGACTTAAGGCTTACGTGAAGGAAAAATCCCTTCCGCATCTTCTTTTTGCCGGCTCGGCGGGTTGTGGTAAGACCTCTGCAGCTTTATGTATAACCAATGAACTATTTGGTGAGGTTGGCGGTAACTTCCTGGAATTAAATGCTTCAGATGAGAGGGGCATAGATGTTGTCCGTGGAAAGATAAAGAACTTCGCCAGGGCAAGGCCTATTGGAGGGGACTTCAAGATCATCTTTCTGGACGAGGCAGATGCTCTGACCTCGGATGCACAGAATGCCATGAGGAGAACGATGGAGAACTATTCTCGAACATGCAGATTTATCCTGAGCTGCAATTATTCCTCCAAGATTATTGAGCCTTTACAATCTCGTTGCTCTCTATTCAGGTTTAAAAAAGTGCCTAAAGAGGCAATTAAAACGAGGCTGGAGGAGATCCTAAAAGCAGAGGGTGTGGCATTCACAGATGAGGGTTTACATGCCATTCTCTATGTTTCTGAAGGTGATATAAGACACGCAATAAATATTTTACAATCTTCTGCAGCTATCGGAAAGGTGGATGAGGATAACGTTTATTCTATAGCGTCAAGAGCCAGACCCAAGGATATAAGGGATCTGCTGGAATTGGCTCTGAATGGGAAATTCCTGGATGCCAGAAATCTGATTGATAGGTTAATAATGAATTATGGAATGTCCGGAGAAGACATCCTATTACAGATGAACCGGGAGGTAATGAATCTGGATGGGGATGACGAGTTAAAGATAAGGATCATTGATCTGGTTGGGGATGCAAACTTTGCCCTTGTGGAGGGGGCCAATGAGCGAATCCAGTTAGAGGCTCTATTAGCGAGAATCATGGGATTGAAGAGAAAATAGAAATGAACCCAAGATTATTCGGTACCTCGGGTGTAAGGAGGCTGATAAATGAACTTCTACCCGAATTTGTTCTGAAACTGGCCTATTCCCTTGGAACATATTCAGATGATAAAGAAATTGCCATAGGCAGGGATACTAGGAGTTCTTCCGGAAGGCTCGGGAATGAATTTATCTCCGGTCTGCTTGCTACAGGACATGATGTCGTTGATCTGGGAATTGTTCCTACACCTACGGTTGCGATGGCGACAGAGGATTATGGGACGGGAGTCGTTGTAACAGCCTCTCACAACCCTCCCGAATGGAATGGCTTCAAGTTCTGGGGTGATGGAAAAGCGTATTCACCAGAACAGGAAAGGGAGGTGGAGAGAATTTTCTATTCAGAAAAATTTAAGCCTGAAAAAAATCCCGGTTCTGTTGAAAAAAGAGACTACATAGGGAAACATATCAAGAGAATATTGGATAATGTGGGCCGGGTTGAGAAACCGGTAAAGGTTTTGATAGATTGTGCCAATGGCGCAGGATCAGTTATAACCCCCCTTCTGCTCGAGAGAATGGGTTGTGAGGTTATTGCAATCAACACGGAAATGAATGGAATATTCGCTCATGGCTTAGAACCGACAACTGAAAATCTACAGGAGACCTGTGATCTTGTAGAGAAGAATAACGTAGATATAGGGATAGCTCACGACGGTGATGCAGATAGGTCTGCAGCAATCGGCAAGGACGGCAGGTTGGTAGACTGGGACAATTTTTTAGCAGCACTGGCCTATGGGAAGGATAAGGTAGTAACTACGGTGGATGCATCCATGTGTATCGATGATATCTGCAAGGAGGTAATTAGAACACCGATAGGCGACGTCGCAGTTGCCAACGCGATTTATAGGGAGAATGCAGAATTCGGGGGGGAACCATCAGGCTCCATCATATTCCCTGATGTGCATCTATTCCCGGATGGTCCTTTGACTGCTGCAAAGATAGTAAAGATGGTTTCAGAGGATCGGTTTTACGAAACCCTTGAAAAGATAAAAAAATATCCGACAAAAAGGGTAAAGATTTTTTATAAAGGGAAAAACCCTGCGGATTTGATGAATAAAATCAGGCTAGAGATACTGAGGGAATTTCAAGGGGATATCAGGGAAATAGATGAAACTGACGGAATCAGAATTAAAACAGATAAGGGATGGTTTTTGACAAGAGCCTCCGGAACTGAGCCATGTATCAGGATAACGGCAGAGGCGCAAACAGAATCTTTGTTGACGGATCTGATAGAGAGGGGTAGTAGTTGTGTTAATAGATTTATAGATTCGTAATTAGATATCACAGAGTACCTGGGCTATCCACCCTCTATCCCTCTCCTCTATGAGCATCTCATGATATGTAACTGCCTTTATCTCCGTTTTTATCTCATGTTTCCCTGGATTAAATTTTTCCCCCGCAAGCTCAGCCCTTAATCTATACTTTTTATTCCTATCGATGGAAACATGGAATTCCTTAAAGAACAGTTCCCTGGTTTCAGAGAGGAATAACAGCTCAGACAAGAAATCGTGGAGTAATATCTCCAGTGTTTCAGCCTCCAGTTTTATACCTTTCGTGTATCTTTCTTCTATTGATTTCGGATCTACAATTGCAGAAAACATCGCTTTAGCAGAATTCTGAAAACAGTCAGCCAGCGTTTTCCCATAGGCAATAAATTTTAGATCAGCAGTATGTTCTAAAAATTCAAAATCACCGGAATGTTTCATTTTAGAAGGAGTCATACGTCCTTGTCCAATACATCCAGAACCTTCGTCTTTATGATTGCTTTCCCCCCGCTGGGTTCAGCCAGAATCCTATTGCAGACCAAACACCTGACTTGCGTTGCTGTACGATCAAAGATTATCTGCTCATTCCCGCAATCATCGCATTTTACCCTTAAAAATCGACTCTTTGTTTCCCTCATTTTATTCTACCTCAACCCTCTTTTTTGTTCTGGAATTATACACTCTCTGCTGTTTTTTATTGCAAACCTTACACGTTAATATTAAAACCGGACGCTTTCCTACCTTATAAACAGTCTTTTTCGGGGTTCTGGGGGAACCGCCATACCCTTTCTTTACGGCCTCATACCTCCTTCTCCCCTGTTTTATGGTTCCCTCTTTACCCTTTCTATCCAATCGCAGCTCATGCTCCGTATGGGCCTTGCAATGGGGGCAGTAGGTTTTGACTACACTGGGTAATTTCATTTTTAACAGTGATGTTGAGATAATATACTGATATTGTATGAATAAAAGTTACATGACAAATTCTAACCTCTGGCAAGACTAATAATGTTGTAATCTATCAAATTGAATTTGCTCAAACACCTATATAACTATATGACTTAAAATTGTGGGAATTTAACAGATTTACCCCTCTTTTTTAAACTTCCAAAATAAAAGACAACAGTATTTTTAAACCTCTCTAATCTGCGTTGGGGTGGCGGTCAGCTGATGATATCGAAGGACGTCGCAGGGAAACTGAATCTAAGGAACAAAGATAAGGTGTTGATCGAATACAACGAAAAAAAAACGGGGAATTAAGGATAACTAAGTTGTGAGAAACCGGAGATTTCCCCTTATTTCGTTAGTGGTTCTCGTTGAGAGGGGTTTACGATCCGACCAAGTAGGTTATATATAAGTTTTATACATAATCTATTAGATCAAAAAAATGTCTGAGGTGAAAACTGCTAAATTTACTATTTCTGGGGATAATGGCAAGGCCCATGATGTAGGTTATAGAGTGTTTATCCTAGAAAAAATCATGGGTTATGGTTTAAGTAGCCCAACACCTAAGAATCTACCTGATGGTAGTGTAGAAGTTATAGTTAGGGGGGGAGAAGAAAGTATAAGAGCATTGTATAATGAATTGAAGGTAGAAACACCCAGGGTGATAGATATTGGTGAAATTAAAGTGTCGGAAATAGAATTTGGTAATTATAAATTTAAAAAAGTGGAGGATAAAGACCTTCATATATTAACTTTAGGACAACTTAACAAGGGGATACCTGCGATTCTCAATATAGGCGCTATAGTCGAAGGTTTAGATAGGAAGTATGGAAGATTATTTTTAGTTTTAGTTTTGGTTTTACTTGTTCTTATATTTGGTTTTACAGGTTTAGGGTGTCTCTTAACATAATATTCCATCTCAAGACAAAAATTCCAAGAAATCCAACAAATTCAAAGAAATATCCAGAATTTCGTAATATGTTCAAGATTCGGGGTTGTGAGATAGATAATTTTGGAACCGGTATTTGGGTGTATACTGTTGGTTTTGATTTTCTACAGAATCCCCAGTTAAAAATAAATATCAGTTAGATTAGTTATTGTATGAATAAACGTTACATGACAAATTCTAACCTCTGGCAAGATCACATTTATACTTGGAAAGTCCAATAGTTTATGTTAGGGAGCGGCTATTGGATTGTCTTCCAGTTTTCTAACCTGAAGATGCATATAAAAAAAATAGGGTTATCAAAGAAAACTGCGGCTGAGATGGCGGTAGACTTTATAGAGGATGGAATGGTCATCGGCTTGGGAACTGGCTCCACCGCAGAGTATGCGATAAAACGGCTCGCTGAGAAAAATCTTGATATTATCGCAGTTCCGACATCCAGAAGGACCGAAAGACTTGCAGGGGAACTAGGAATACCCTTAGCCTCAATGAACGAGTACAGGGAGATAGATGTGGATATCGATGGCGCGGATGAGATTGATCCAGACTTTAATCTTATAAAGGGCGGGGGTGGGGCGCATACATGGGAGAAGAGGATAGCGGAAAAATCAAATACATTTATTGTAATTGTCGATCATACAAAGCTCGTTAAAAAACTCGGGAATTTTCCGGTAGCGATCGAGGTTGAACCGTCAGAAAGGGATTCCGTCGAAGAAGAGCTTAAACATCTTGGTGGGATTCCAGAATTGCGGAAAAATTTCAGGACGGATAATGGGAATGTAATTGTAGATACTAAATTTGACATAAAAGAGCCCCATGAGCTGGAAGAAAGACTAAACTCGATTCCGGGGGTTATTGAGAATGGGATATTCTCAAAGAGAAAACCCGAGATTGTTATTGTTGGTTATGATAAGGAGGTAAAGATACTGAAAAGAAAAAAATGAAAGTAGATAGACAGCAGGAACTCCAGAGAATCTTGATGGAAGCGGATACATACAAAAAACAGATAGAAAGTCTTTCAGGGCAGATGCAGATGGTTGAGAGTACAAGGATAGAAACAGGCTCTGCCATTGAGGTCATGGATTCTCTAAAAGAGAACAAGATGGGTACGGAAATCCTGGTATCAATTGGTTCTACTTCCTTTGCGAGGGCCGAGTTGAAGGACAGTAAAAAGGTTATTGTTGGGGTCGGTGCTGGAATCTCTGTTGAAAAGACGATCGATGAAGCAAAGGAAATTCTGAAATCGAGGAATGGGGAATTAGAGAATACCATGAATAGACTACAAAGTGCGATTGTCGAGATAAACAATAAACTGCTCGAACTGGATTCTACATCCAAGGGATTGATACGGGAGCTACAAATGGATCAAAATGTTCCAGTCACTGAAAAAAAGACTCAGTAGTTTTATCGGAAAGGCAGAGGAGACAGCTGGAAAGGCGGCTGAAAAGAAAGCAGAGTTAACTACGGAAACAAAGATAAAGGGTATTCTACAGAGAAGGATACAACTCTCTGAGGGGGATTTAGAGAATATCATGTGGGGTCTACAGCTTGATTTAATTCAAAGCGATGTTGCAGTGGAAACCACAGAATTTATACTGGAAAGATTAAAAGAAGAGCTCAGGGATAAGGAAATTGATAAGGATAGAATTCATGAATTTGTCAGGAATTCTCTCAGGGGGGTATTGATTGAGGTGTTGAAGCCTGAGAGGGATATAGACCTTATAGATTTCGTACGGAATTCAGAAAAACCGGTAACCTTGGTATTCTTGGGGATTAATGGCTCTGGGAAGACAACCACTATCGCAAAGGTTGCCCATCTGCTGATGAAACATAATCTCTCCGTCATTTTAGCTGCCGGGGACACCTTCAGGGCAGGTGCAATAGAACAGCTAACGAAGTACGGAGAAAGGTTGGGTATAAAAACAATTACACATCAAAAGGGTGCCGATTCTGCAGCTGTCATCTACGATGCGATAGAGCATGCAAAGGCGAGAAAGATAGATGTCGTTCTGGCAGACACTGCCGGAAGGATGCAGACGAAGGTAAATCTGATGAGTGAGATAAAAAAGATCTGCAGGGTAAGTAACGCAGATCTGAAGATCTTCGTTGGCGATGCCCTGACAGGAAATGATGCAGTAGATCAGGCAAGAATATTCAATAGAGATGTAGGAATTGACGGGATAATCCTCACAAAGATGGATGCCGATGTGAAGGGTGGTTCTGCCTTATCAATAACGAATGAGACAAAAAAGCCCATACTCTTTATGGGGGTCGGACAGGGACTCGATGATCTGAAAGAATTTGATTCTGAGTGGTTTCTAAAAAAGATCTTAGAAGAATGAGAAGAACCGCCCTCCTTGACGGAGGACGGGGGGTGGTTGGCTGAATTACCACATTGTGATGTGATAAAAATGACCGCCCTCCTTGACGGAGGACGGGGGGTGGTTGGTTTGGTTAAGGGGTTGATTAGTCAGGAATCCTGCGTTGATAGTAAACCTTTCTTCCAACATATACCTTTTCCACTAAATTTTCCCTGAATAACTTGCTGAGTCGTGCAGATGCGGCATTCCTCCCCCGGTACTGGAACTTTTCCTGAATGTCGTCGGCACAGACCCTCCTATTGCTGGTTACATAGCTCAAGATTTCCCTGTCCCTGTCGGAAATCTCGAATGTGGTATCTCCTCTTGATGGGACCTCCACTTTACTCTCAAGATCATCCAACCTTGTGGAAATGTCCTTCAATCCCTCAAGGATATTGTCAAATTTAGCATTAATATCCCTTATCACCAGGTTGCCATTCTTTTTCTCCTCGGCGATCGTATACAGCATAGTTGCTATAGCCACCGGATCACTCATATCCTGTACTGTATCGGCGAGATTACCCACAATCTCCTCGAACTCCCTGTCATAATTTGTGAGGGAATCTTTCATCGTTAATATTCATGATTATTATGATTTAGTCATGACTCATATAAATACCTTTCGGTTTTTTCATGACTCAAATGACAGAATCATGCCAAAAACTCGAGAAAATCAGAAGAATCGTGTTAAAAATTTTGGCATGATCATGATGTTCTCATAGAATTCCTGAATAAGTCTGGATTGTCACGTTGGAATCATAGATATTTCCTCGGATCTGTTATCTCTCCGGTAATTGCGGAAGCAGCCACCGTTGCCGGAGAGGCTAGATATATAAATGCACTATTATTCCCCATCCTGCCCTTGAAGTTTCTATTGGCCGTGGAGATCACATTCTCGTTATCTGCCGGGATTCCATCATGTGTTCCAACACACGGTCCACAACCGGGAGTTACTACTGAAGCACCAGCTTTTAGTAAGGTCTGGATTACGTCCTCATTCATTGCCCTCAGATAAACGGCTCTGGATGCAGGAGCCACAATAAAACGGACATCTTTACTTGCTTGTTTATCCTTTAAAATTTCCGCCGCGATTTTCAGATCCTCAAATCTGCCGTTGGTGCATGTTCCTATGTAGGCCTCATCTATATGGGTTCCCTCGACCTCAGAAATATTGCAGGTGTTATCGACCTTGTGCGGTTTCGCTATCTGCGGCTCCAGGTCTGATGCATTATATTCCTCAACCTTTGTAAATTCAGCATCAGAATCGCTCTTTATAACAGCAGGCTTTCTCTTGGAGTGTTCCTTTACCCAGTCTAGGGTTTTTTTATCTACATCAATTAAGCCGGTTTTGGCGCCCATCTCAATTGCCATATTGCTTATGGTCATCCTTGCGTCAATACTTAGAGCTGAGACTACATCGCCACCGAATTCCAGAGCCTTGTAAGTTGCCCCGTCTGCGGTCATTTTTCCGATAAGATGCAGAATTAGATCCTTTGAATAAACGCCCCTTGGCAATTTCCCATTGATTATAAATTTGATAGTTTCTGGGACCCTGAACCACAATTTACCGGAAGAAAAGACGGCAGCTATATCGGTGCTCCCTATACCGGTTGAAAATGCACCCAATGCCCCGTATGTACAGGTATGGGAGTCGGCCCCAACTACTAAGTCGCCCGGAACTACATGCCCCTCCTCTGGCATTAATTGATGACATACACCACAACCGCTGTCATAGAAGTTTTCTATATGATGTTCACACCCAAAATTCCGCATCATCTTATGCAGATTTGAAACCTCTTTACTCGGACTTGGTGCCGAGTGGTCAATAACAAGGGCTATCTTCTCTGGATTCCACACCTTCTTGGCTTTCATATCATTAAATGCCCTTATGGCCAGCGGGGTAGTACCGTCCTGGCTCATCGCAAAGTCAATCTCTGCTATGACGATATCCCCTGCGTATGCATCCTCTCCAGAGTGCCTACTTAAAATCTTTTCAGAGATTGTCTTACCCATTTTTTTATTGAATTATAAAGTATAGCTGTACTTTATAATAACCAACAAATTTACTTCGTAAATTTCTTGTCGTATTGGGAAGTATGTGAGTGTTAACTTCGATAACGCGTTCTGTGGGTTCGAGCTTGCGATTTTGAAAATCAAAGATTTTCAAAGCCCCATGACTGCTTTGCAGTCTGTGGGAAAACCTACAATACCCGTTCTGATGCAACCTTTTTAGGAAAAAGGTTGATCAAAAAAATCCATGTTAGATTTTTGGTCAAGCTCAACCCTTTTGGGAAAAGCGTTGACGGAAAAAATTTCACATAAATTTTTGGTCAAGGTTTTTTAAAGCTTGATGCGCCGAGCTTTTCTAAAGCTTGAGTGTTGACGGAAAACCTGATTAAATTTTTGGTCAAGGTTTTTTAAAGCTTGATGCGCCGAGCTTTTCTAAAGCTCGATGCGTCAACCTTTCTGAAGGTTGTTTTTAATATATTATCGATGCACAACCTTAAGTAGATCGGCATTTGTAATGATCCCTTCGATCTTATCCCTTTTCATAACCAGAACGGCGGTATTGTGTTCTAAAAGGGATGAAATCGTTGTTAAGGGTGTGTTCATACTCACGATTGGAAAGGGATGCTCCATAAACCTCTCTACATTCTTATGAGAGAGATCGAGCATATTGGCACCCTTTGCTATCTCATCAAGGATAACCCTTTCCGAAATTGAGCCCAACACCTTCTTTTTATCAAAGACAGGCATTTGGGATACATTAAATTTTTTCAGGATATTCACTATCTTTTCCATGGAATCTGTCAATTGAACCCCAACCACCCTAGAGGTCATCAATTCCCTTGCAAGGATCTCTTTACCTCTCAGTTCGTCCAATGCCCTGAAAACACTAGCAACCTTAGAATAGCGGGGATCGGCCCTTCCTTTTTCTAATCTCGCCACTAAAGACTGGCTTACGCCTGCCCTCTTTCCAAGTTCTGTTTGTGTGATGCCAAATTTCCTTCTCAATCGAGATATCTCAGAGAGTTCTGGAAGAAGCATTTTATTAAATATGCATATATGAATAATTTAAGCATTTAATATTTATATATGGATATCCAAATAATTAAACCTTATGAAAACTATCGAGGAGATAAATGAAAAGATCAGGCAAGGGGATGCTGTTATTGTCAGGGCTGATGAAATGCCTGAGCTATTTGAGGACGATCCGAAAAGAACTGTGAGGGAGGTTGACATAGTTACGACAGGGACATTCGGCGCTATGTGTTCCTCCGGGGTTTTTCTAAATTTTGGTCATTCAGACCCTCCGATAATGATGCATAGGGTCTGGTTAAATGATGTTGAGGCATATACTGGAATTGCGGCTGTTGATGCCTATCTGGGAGCGACTCAGCTGAATGAGGACAGGGGTTTTGAATATGGGGGTGGTCACGTTATTGAAGACCTGGTTTCAGGAAAGGAGATAAATTTAAGAGCCACATCCTATGGAACCGATTGCTATCCGAGGAAAAAAGTCGAAACTATCCTGACTATGGACGAGTTAAATCAAGCGATAATGTTCAATCCGAGGAGCTGCTGTCAGAAATACAACGCAGCCATAAATCCCACAGATACAATCCTGCATACATATATGGGTACCCTGCTCCCCAAGCGAAGGAATATCAACTTTTCCGGGACAGGGGAGATAAGTCCGTTAATTAACGACCCGGAATTTGAAACTATCGGTGTTGGAACCAAGATATTTCTATGCGGGGCCCAGGGCCTCATAGTTGGGGAGGGAACTCAGCATTCACCAAAGACAGGTTTTAGCACAATAGCAACCAAAGGAGACCTAAAGGAGATGTCACCAGAGTTTCTTTCAGGAGCAACAATCCCGGGATATGGTGTTTCCCTCTTTGTTGGAATTGGAATCCCAATCCCGATCCTGAATGAAAAGATAGCAGAAAAAACCGCAATCAGAAACAAGGATATAAAGACAGAGATACTGGACTACGGAACTCCAAGCAGGGAAAAACCCGTCATTAAGGAGGTTACTTATGAGGAATTATTTTCGGGCGAGGTTTACATAGATGATAAAAAGGTGAGAACAAGTCCCCTGTCCAGTCTTAAGGTCTCGTTCGAGATAATGGACAGGCTAAAGAAATGGATCCAAGAAGGGAAATTTTTTCTCTCCAATAAAATTCAAGCATTGCCAAAGGATACGGAATTTAAGTCAATGAACTTAAAGAAGTTGGTACCAAAAATCGGGGAGATAATGACTAAGAAGGTTATAACCGCCAACCTGGAGGATTCCATTGAAGACGTGTCTAGTCTACTTGTTAAAAAGGAGATAGATCAGATACCCATAGTTAATGAAGAGAATAAACTGGTTGGAATTGTCACCTCCTGGGACATCACAAAGGCTATTGCAAGACACAAGAAAAAGTTGAAGGAGATAATGACCAAGGATGTTATAACATCAAGAGAGGATGAATACATAGACGTAGTTACCAGAAAACTTGACAAATTCAAAATTGGTTCAACCCCGGTGGTTGATAATGAAAACAAACTTATTGGGATAATTACAGTAACGGATATAATCCGTAGAGGTGTCAGAAAATGAATAAAAAAGTTAAAGTCTGCCCCAAATGCGAAAGTAGGAATGTCAAGGCAACAGGACATATCGTCACAACTGTGGCGATATTACCTGGGAAGTATGAATGTATGGACTGTGGTTATGTAGGGTTTCCTCTAGAACTAGACTCTGGAAAAGATACTGAGAGATTTAGGGGGGATGAACAAAGGAAGATGAACTAATACGCAACCCCTTTAGAAAAGGTGTTACATTCCAAAAATAACCAAAATATAATCCATAGGGGTGTCGGGAAATGAAAAAAGAAATCAAAGTCTGCTCCAGATGCGGAAGTGAGAATATTAAGGTAACGGGGATTATCGTCGCAACTAAGATGATGTTATCCGGAAAGTATGAATGTATGGACTGTGGTTATATCGGGTTTCCCCTAGAGTTAGATTCTAAAGAAGATGCCGAGAGATTTAGGAGAATGAAACAAGGAAAATGAACTATTAGATCAAATCTGAGGTTGAAAAAGATGAATAAGTACATGTTAAAAATTCCATCGGATGTCGTAGATTCGCCGATACTTGCCAGTACTGTTCTCAAGACAGGAATTCTGGTCAATATACTAAGGGCAAAGGTAGACTACGATGAAGGAACTATTATAATAAGCATCCTTGGGAATGAGAGGGAACAGAAAAAGGTGGTAAACGCGCTCATTAAGGGGGGGATAGAAGTCATTAAATTGAAGAAAAATATCACGAATGATGTAGACAAGTGCATAGATTGTGGTGCCTGCATTGCATTATGTCCAACAAACGCGATTTCATTTACAGAAGACTGGAGCATCAAGGTGGAGGGTGATAAATGCATTCGTTGCGGAGCGTGCGTAGAGGCGTGTCCTCTCAGAAGTCTCTCAATCCAGGAGATCTGAAGAGATTCAAACTTGAGTATAAACAGACGAAGCTCACAGTACTCTCTGACAAAGATCTTGAAAGGGGGACTGCAGAATTTCTAGAACACATGTATAATGAATTGGAAAGGTACTGTCAGAGGGAACCATTTTTCTCTATCTCTTATTATCCGTTAAAGGTTGATGAGCACGCACCAGAGACCGTAAAGCTCATGATAGATGCCGGAGAAAGGGCGGGGGTGGGTCCAATGGCTTCCGTAGCAGGAATGTTCTCTGAGCAACTTGGAAACCTTTTATTGAGAAAAGGAGCTACAGAGGTAATTGTCGAAAACGGGGGTGATGTCTTCCTGAAGATTAAAGAGGAGAGGACTGTCAGGGTATATGCTGGAAGCTCAAAATTTTCCAACAAGATCGGATTCAGGGTAAGTCCTGATAAAACTCCATTAGCAATATGTACGAGCTCCAGCTCTGTTGGGCATTCAATAAGTCTTGGAGATTCAGATGCCGTCTCCGTTGTTGCGAAATCCTGTCCACTGGCTGATGCAGCAGCAACATCCATAGGAAACGAGGTTAAGGGATCTAAAGGCATAAAAAAAGGGTTAAAAAGGGCCCGACAGATAAAAGAAATTGACGGCGTTCTCATTCTCAGGGACAACGAACTGGGGGTCTGGGGGAAACTTCCTGAGATAGTTGGGATATAACTCCTTATCAATCTGGTCGTATGTTAAATCAAAGTTCTATATCTTTGCTATATGGTTCTGTAAATAGTTGTATCTATATATTTTACAGTCAAATGGTAATTATATTTATTGCCAAAATTCCAAAGGATTAAGATGCAAAGTGTCAGGAGTTACAAATATCTTCCAGAGGGGCGTTGTGATAATTTCTGTATGTATCCTATTCTCTCTGATTTTCTGTTGTTCGGTGAGTGGTGATGGCAATTGTTCTAACATCACCTGTGCAGGATGTGCAGTGGCTCATTGCCCAGTTAATGGAACATCAACTTGCATAGCGAACGATTCCCAATGCAATCCCACTCCCTGTCCGGTAGATGGCTGTGGTTTAGGCGAATGTCAAATAGATCAATGGGCGGACTTCCCAGACATAGTTTCGAATGCTTGCACCGTCGATGAAAATCATGGAACTTGTGAGGAGAACAACTGCACACCCACTTGTACCTATAATTCAACTTGCGACTCCGACGACGACAATGATACCATCATAGATTTAGAAGATGCCTGCCCAACAACCTATGGAATCTATTGTCATGGCTGTCCGCAACCAGCATGTGCTGGATGCGCGGTGGCTCATTGCCCAGACGATACAGGAGATAAACCCTACTGCATAGCCAATTACAAATTATGTCCACTCGTTGGATGCCCTGCAGATGGATGTGGTAGGGATGGTTGTAATATTGATGAATGGGCGGATTTCCCGCTCTTGATTCAAAGTTGTTCTATAGTGGGGACCATTGGTACTTGTGAAAGTATATGTGTGGCTACTTGTAGCTACAGTGAGACTTGCGGTACAACTACCACAACAACCACTACCACAACAACGACCACTACAGTGCCCGTTAATCTCCCACTTGAGCCAACATGTTATGATAGAATTAAAAACCAGGGTGAAACCGGGATAGACTGCGGAGGTCCATGTGATCTCTGCATGACCTGTTCGGACGGGATACAAAATCAGGGTGAACAGGGAATTGATTGTGGAGGTCCATGTGATTCATGTCCAACGACAACAAGCACGACAACTACGACCACAACCACGACAAGTACAACGTCAACTTCAACCACGACGACAACAACCACGACGACAACACCGACAAAACCCAGAATAATCGGCAATGTACTAGCGTTCTCAACAGATAATGCGGTGGCAATAGTGAGCATTACTATAGTCTGTATACTATTGATGTATGGGATATATACGATACCTGAATAGTGATGTGTTTTTTTCTTTAGTTAATGTAATATATAACGACACAAAATGCATGATCTGGTCATTATCGGAGGAGGGGGTGCAGGACTTACTGCGGCATTAACGGCGAAGAAGACGAACTGGGATGCCAACATCACCCTGATAACGAATGAGGAGCTTTCATATTCTCCCTGTGCATTACCCTTCGTGATCGGTGGAGAGATAGAAGGCCTCGATAAGATTTCAAAGGACATCGTTAAGATTTGCAAGGAGAGCGAGATAAACTGCGTGATAGATACTGTAATCTCCATAGATGCAGACCGAAAATTGGTAAAGACGGAAAGGGGAGAGGAATTTTCATATACCTCACTGATCATTGCAACCGGTGGTGTTCCATTCAAACCTCCGATCCCGGGGGTGGAGTTGGAAGGGGTTTACACGTTACAGAGGATCGAAGATGCGAGAAAGATAATGCATGCGTTAGAAAAGGCAAAAAACGCAGTTGTCATCGGGGGTGGTGCGATAGGTCTCGAGATGGCTGCTATATTCATAAAGAGAGGTCTTAAAGTTACGTTGATAGAACAGTTTGAGCATGTCTTGGCAAGACCCTTGGATCCTGATTTCTCAGTGCTCGTTGAGAATAAACTTAAGGAGAGGGGGGTAGAGTTTATTCTCAATAAAAGTGTTAAGGAAATCCGGGGTGAAGGGCACGTAGAAAGTGTAAAAGTAGAGGACAGAACGATACCGGCAGACATAGTCCTCTTAGGAGTTGGACTCAGGCCAAACAGCGAGCTGGCAAAAAAAGCAGGTATATTGACTGTAGATGGTGGCATAAAGACAGATGGCCTGCTGCAGACAAATATTGATGACGTCTATGCTGCTGGAGATTGTGTAGACTCGAGGTCCATGGTTACAGGAAAATTGATGCTCAGCCAGCTTGGAACTACCGCTATAAGACATGGGATGATAACCGGGATGAATGCTGTGGGGGGTTATGCAACCTTCGAGGGTGTTTTAAATTCCATGATCCTTAAGATATTTGATTTAGAGATAGGAAGGACCGGTTTAACAGAGGGAGATGCAAGGGAAAATGAAATCGACATAGTTGTTGGAAAGGTAAAAGGCACAACGAGATCTTCATATTTTCCAGGAGCAAAGGAGATTGATATTAAACTAATCTTTAATGCATTGAATAGAAAAATAATTGGTGCGCAGGTTATAGCAGAAGAAGGGGTTGCAGGAAAGATAGATCTGTTGGCATTTGCTATAGCTCACAATGCCGAGATCATGGATCTGATGAAGTTGAAATACTGCTATACCCCACCAGTTGCGCCCTCACATAATGTAATTGTTGAAGCTGCAGATAACGCCCTCAAAAAGTTACGGAGAATGATGGAGGTAAGAAAAAGGAGATTCTAGATTATGATGTCTGGATATATACCTCATCATTTATCTGTTCATCATTATACATTGCCATTATATCCGTACGATAAGTCCCTGGGTATGGAGCATTTGCTTTTAAATTGAAATTTAACTGCATACTCTCCCCAGGCCCTAGTTCTATCTCCTTGTTAATTTCACGTGAATTTGTTTCTTTGAAGAATAGAACCTCGTTGCGAGTTTTGAGTTTTATATCTATGATTAGATCTTCACCCCCCATGTTCCTTATGTCAATCCATAGAGTGCTGTCCCCCTTCAGGGTTATCCTACTCGGTTCTGCATAGGAGTTGATACATACACTATTGGAGCATCTAAATGGGGATGGTTTAAAGAAAAGAACCGCTATTACGATTAGTATAACCACAGCAACTATGCTTATAATGACGTTCCACCTTATTCTCGAGATAATATTCTTTACAAATTTCATTTTCAGGTTATCATTGTTCCGGTTCCTTCTCCAGTGAGCAATTCCCCTAAAATCGCATGTTCCCCCGCCTTTACAATATGTACTCTTTCAACGCCCTCCGAGAGTGCCTTGATACCCGATTCCAGTTTGGGTATCATCCCACCGGTTACTACTCTATTTTTAACAAGATTTTTAGCCTCTTTTATATTCAATTGCCTGATTAACTCCCCATCTTTATCCAATACACCATCAACATTCGTCAAGACTATCATCTTTGTTGCATTCAATGCCTTCGCGAGTTCAGCCGCAGCCATATCGGCATTAATATTCAGGGGGTTGCTTTCTCCGTCTATGCCTATGGGCAGTACTACTGGCAGATACCCTCCATCAATAAGACCCAAAATGATCCTGAAATTGACCTCAGTTACATCGCCTACATATCCCAGTTCTTCTCGTTTTCTTTTTGCTTCAAACAAACCACTAGTCAATCCAACGGCTATTGGGGCATTTTTGTTTATCTTTCCGACAATCCTGTTGTTCACATGGTGCAGGCACCCTGTCACGAGACTTAGGATTTCTCTATCCGTTACTCTCTCACCCCTGATGAATTTTGGTTCTAATCCCAGCTTTTTCATCTCAGAGGAAATCAATGTACCTGCGCCGTGCATAACTACCTGGTGTATGCCCACGTCATGTAATAGAACCAGGTCTAAGGCAATAGTCTCAAGAACCTTCTCGTCCGATAGGATCTCCCCACCAAACTTTATTATGAATATCTGATCCTTGAATTTCTTGATATAGTGAAGGGCCTCAATTAGTTCCTCTGTATCTGTCATTTGAATGCATTAAATATACCTGATTGGATATATAATAGATGGTCTATAAATAAAAACCAGATCTTATCTACTGACCAGATCCTCTGCAACAGATTGCGCGTTTTCAAGTATAATCTTCTCATCGGCTATTTCTCTGTTCTGCATCAGAATCTTTCCATTACAGATCGTGGTATCGACACATGAACCGTTGGCGGAATAGACGAGATTTGAGATAAGATTATGTCTGGGTGTTAATTCCGGTCTTTTCAGATCTATGAGGATTATATCTGCTAGATTTCCCACTCTGATTTCGCCTATCTTGAGACCAAGGGCCTTACCCCCTCCCAATGTTGCAATTTTCAATGCCTCTATGGCTGGCATCACAGTCGGGTCTTTTACAAAGCCCTTCTGGGCTATAGTTGCTATCTTCATCTCCTCGAACATATCCAGGTTATTGTTGGAAGCGCAGCCGTCCGTTCCGAGGGAGATAGTACTGCCAGAATCCCTCATCTTCTGATAAGGTATAATACCTGAAGCAAGTTTCAGATTTGATGTAGGGTTGTGGGATATCTTTACGCCCTTCTCTGCAAGGATTTTGATCTCTTCTCCTGTAAGCCATATTGAATGAGCCGCGACAAGTCTATGGCTCAGGAAACCGATGTTATCCAGGAAGGGGACGGGCCTTTTACCATGCATATTTTTACAGTCTGTGTTTTCTTTCTCCGTCTCGGCAAGGTGAAAGTGAATTAGGAGATCCTCCTTTTCGGCAAAGTCTTTAATCCACCCCAAACTTTCCTTAGATACCGTATAGATAGCGTGCGGTCCCAAGGCAGGAGTAATTCTCTCATTATCCATCCCCCTTACGTAGCTTATAAAATCCTTGGTCTTCCCTTTCATCTCCTCGGCCATGTCTTCCTTAAAGAGATCTATAAAGGCCTCTGCCAGAACCGCTCTGAGACCCATCTCTTCCACTGCTCTAGCTGTGCCCTTCATGAACCAGTACATATCATTGAAGCAAGTAGTCCCTGACTTTATCATCTCCAGACATGCTAATTTAGAACCCAAGTATACATCATTCTCGGTTAATTTGGCCTCCAGGGGCCAGATCTTGTTCTCCAGCCATTCCTGGAGCTTCAGGTCATCTGCATAACTCCTTAACAGGGTCATTGCCGAATGAGTATGAGTATTTATCAAACCAGGAAAAGCAACCTTATCAGTCCCATCTATCACAAAATCGGCCTCTACCCTGGCTCCAATCTCAGAAATCCTGTTTTCTTCAATGTAGATATCTGTCTGTTCCCCCTCCAATAAAACGTCTTTAATCAGAATACTCATCTTAGCTCCTCTATCACGGCCTCGATTAGTTTCGCGATTTTTTCTCTGTTTTTTGACGCATCTTTTACGATTTTTTCGAAGTCGAGCTCTTCTTCTACTATTCCGTGTGCGTAGTTGTCTACGGTATTGATACATGCATACGATATTTCAAGTTCCTTGGATAGGGTTGCCTCAGACGCCATCGTCATCCCGACGACGTCAGCGTAGTCTTTCAGGAATGATACCTCCGCTTTTGTCTCCAGTCTCGGGCCTAGGGTCTGCGCATAGATTCCCCTTTCAATCACTTTTATACCTGATCTTCTGGCGGAGTCTATTATTCTCTCTCGGAGGAATTCATCTAGACTCGGGGTTATATGTTTTATCTCTGAATCATAGTAGCTTTCTATTTTTCCGAAGTTCATGTAGTCATCTGGTATTAGAATGCTTCCTGGTGTTATCTCCTTCTTTAAGCTGCCTGCACAGCCGATCCCGATTATTTTTTCAGCCTCGAGATCTCTTAATACCATAATATTAGCCCTATAGTTTATTTTGTGGGGCGGAATCTTTCTGTCTCGACCATGTCTGGGGAGGAAAACAACATCCTTGTTTTTTAAAAGATAGACAGTTCCATAGGCATTATTAATTATTTTCTCCTCCAAACCCTCCAGAAAATTCAAATCCAATAAACTGGTCCCGCCTATTATGGCAATCATGTTATTATTTTATGAAAAACATAAATTAAAGTAACGATGAAAAATTGTTTTTACGAAATAGTGGAAGGTATTTATACTGAAGGTACTAATGTATTAAACAGAAAATGGCTAATTCTAAGAGAGTATTCCTGATAAAAGGTAGGGTTCAGCGTGCTGGTTTTAGGGCCAGAATAAAGGATATAGCCAAAGCACACAGGCTAATTGGTTTCACTAAAAATCT
>DAOVSE010000044.1 GCA_030633595.1 Candidatus Altarchaeota archaeon | reverse complement strand
TTTCATCAGGATCCAGTTCAATATTCAAAGAGATATCAACATCGGCAACGACAAATCCGCTAAAAAAACCTGCAAAAAACAATGCAAAACAAACAACCCGTAATGTACGAGAAATCATAGATCTCATTTTAGTCTACACTAAGATATTATTGGATTAAACAGGTATAAATATTTACAGAAAAAGTTAAAGTTTGGATAGTGAGGATTGGGTACTTTTTCCGAGCGAACCCTTCTTTTTACCTTTCTCAAATATACCCTCTTTCTTGATCTTGCCTCTTTTTTTGTGAAGATGGTCTATGACAAGAATTGTAACGAAAGCAATTACAACTATGAAGGATATGGACAGGATCAATAGTGTATAATTATATTGCTTTACTATTCTCTTCGTTATTTCTCTACTTTCATAGTTCCTATTTATATCGATAGTATTTACATTGATTGTGATATTCCCCACCTTGTCTATCGTTGCCGTTATAATCCCTTTCTCATTCGTAACAACCCGTTTTTCTTCGGTCGGGGTTTTAATCACGAAGATGATTCCCGGGACGGGTTCATTATGGCTGGTTGCCTTTATGCTGACCTTGTCCCCCTCCACAGTTTCAATCAGATCCAGTGGGTGAGGATTAACCCTCAACATCTTGCTAATTGATCTGTAACCCTCCTTGGAGGCTTTTATCTCGTAATCACCCGGTTCTCCTGGGGTGTATGTTCTACCCACTATTGTTTCCGTTCTTCCGTCCGGGTTTGTCACAGTTATAACTGAAGACATCTCATTTCCTTGCTTATCCAGTACTGACATGCTGGTAAAATCACCTATCTCGATCTCTTCAGGGTATAATTCCAGCGAAATTATTCCATAGACCCTCAATTTTTCTTCGAGATCCCAGTACCCATCTTTCTGAATCTTCAACGTGTACTCCTTGGGTTCTTGGAGCCTGAATCTAAATGAGCCATCGATACCTGCATTGCCAGTTACCAAAACGCCACTTTCATCTTCAATGTATATCATAGCGTTATCTACCCTATCGCCTAATTGATTAGTAATACCCAATATGACATCCTGATCTGTAATCGGCTCCTGTGGTGTTGTCTCTACATTAAAGGAATTATAGGCCTCGAAGTCGTTCTCTATCGTCGTATATCTGGCCTTCTCAATCTTATAGTGATGTTTTCCAATGTATTCTGGGGTAAATCTAACCTCTCCCTGGGAATTTGTTTCGAATGTCTCAGAACCGCCTACAGGCTTCGTTATTGTAACCTTGGCATTTTCTACTGGCGCCCCTCTGGATGTTGCCTTTAATAGAAAAACCTTGTCAACAACTGCCCTTTCTGGTGTTATTTCAATATCCATCTTGGCCTTTTCTGAGACAGTAAATTCTTTTGTGACACTCCAGTATATAGTACTCAGGTCCCCCGCTACTAAAGTATAGTCATCGGCTTTGTTAATGGTAAAGTTAACTCCACCCCCCAAGTTTTTCAATGGATATACATTACCTTCAGAGTCGATGTACTTTACACCCACACCCCCTGGAACAGCAACACCTATTCTCTCCCCAATAACGGGATCTGGTGGATTTGGACCAGCAAATGGCATGGGCTTTTTAACCCAGAAGTTCATAGTGCCGCAGTAGTCTGAATCATCGATTGTAAGCACGAACTCACCGGTAACGTCCGACATGAATTTTAACTCCCCCTTGCTGTTTGTTGTATAGTCATCAACAGAAGAAGGCCCATCTTTCACATTGTAGATATTCACATAAAGGCCCCCTATCGCCCCACCAGTCTCATTGTTTTTAAAGGTAATTATGATCTCTTTATGGGGGTTTGGTTCCTTGGGGGTTATCACTATATTGGGAATATTCCCTATCTTTAATATTTTAGTCTCCGTTTGAATAATCTCACCGCTATCCAGTAACTCAATCCTGAGTTCATGAACTCCGCATTCAAGGGGGTCTTCCTCCAAATTCCATTCATCCGATTCTATATTATCCGTGTGACTTCCAATATTTTTTGAGTCAAATTCCTTACCGTCTATAAGGAATCTTATCTGTTGTCCTCCGGTAGTACCGCCAAATTCTACTATGACGTTAAACTCTCCTTGAGGGTCTACAGGGTCTGGTTCTATCTCAACACCCCTTATATAGATTGCAGATGCTGCAGATGCGAGCATAAGCAAGATTAGACAGGCATAGATTCCAGCGTATCTCTTCATCTTAGGATTATACTTCTAGTTATATGTATAAATTAAATATATAGGATTAAAAATCAATATCTCTTAAATAAATCTCATTAGCTGGATGATATCATCACCTCTTCTTGTATAATTCCTGAAGTATCCCTCCTCACTGAAGCCATTTTTCTTGAAGAAACTCAAAGTCTTTCTGTTATCGGATTTTATTCTTACAATTGTCCTATGTATCCCTTTTTTCCTTAAGAAATCGATAGTGTGAGTTAGGAGTTTTGTACCTACGCCCATTTCTCTATAAATGGAACTTACGCATATTGGACCTATCTCAGCCCTTCCGACATTTACATGAAACAGAACACCGATAAATCCAACAACCTTCTCTCCCGATGTTATGACAAAGAATCTGAAGTCATTTCTCTTGGCTATATTCAGGATAAAATCCTCCGTAATCTCTTGTTCCTCAAAATTTTCTGAGGATTCCAGATGGAGTTTTACTATATCCCGGGCATATTCTCTCCTGAAGTTCCTAACAGCAAATTTTTCCAAGATCATCTTATAGCGTAAATTATTAAGGTAAAAATATAAATTAAAAGTAAAGAATGAAGTATATTGTCGTTCTCGGGGATGGGATGTCGGATCGTCCATTGAAGGAATTGGGTGGGAAAACACCCCTAGAGGTAGCTAAAAAGCCCAATATGGATTTTATTGCGAGGAATGGTCGTTGTGGTCTATTAAAAACCTTATCAGGGGATATGCCTCTTGGGAGTGATATAGCAAACCTCACCATTCTTGGCTACAATCCCAAAAGGTATTATACCGGTGGCAGGGGGCCATTAGAGGCTGCAAGCATGGGTATAAAATTAGATAAAGAAGACATCGCATTGAGATGTAACCTAATTACAGAGAAAAACGGCACTCTTGAGGATTATAGTGGCGGACATATAAGCACAGAGGAAGCTAAAGAATTGATAAATTTTGTCGAGGAAAAATTCGGCACTCAGGATATAGAATTTCATCCAGGAGTCAGTTACAGGCATATTCTGGTTCTTAGGTCTGATAGATATTCAGCAGACATTCAATGTATGCCCCCACATGATATCGTGGGTAAAAAAATAGTGGATAATCTAGTTAAACCATCGAGTGAATCCGGAAGAGATACTGCAGATCTGTTGAATAGATTGAGTTTAGAATCAAAAGACATACTCGAGAGTCATCCAATAAACCTTAACCGAAAAAAGAACGGAAGATTAACAGCTAATATGCTCTGGTTCTGGGGGGCTGGCAAGAGGTTGGAATTGTCAAAATTTAAGGAGAAATTTAGACTTAACGGCGCTTTGATATCGGCCGTGGATCTCCTCAAGGGTATAGCAGTTTACCTTGGTTTAGACGTAATCGATGTTCCCGGAGCTACCGGATATCTGGATACAGATTATGAGGAAAAGGCAGATAAGGCGATAGAAGCGTTAAAAAAAAGGGATTTCGTCTACATCCACGTAGAGGCCCCGGATGAGGCCGGGCACGAAGGGAATATAGATAAAAAGATAAAGGCCATTGAGGATCTGGATAAAAGACTTATTGGCAGAATTCTTAATTCATTAAAGAGCGGGGAATTCACAATAGCGGTATTGCCGGATCACGCAACCCCAATAGAGGTGTGCACTCATACCTTAGATCCAGTACCCTTTGCGATTTATTCAACGGAAAGGGGGGGGGATTCCGTTAAATCATATAGTGAAAAATCGGCAGGGAAGGGTTCATACGGCATCAAAGAAGGTATAGAATTTATGAATTTACTGCTTGGTAGATAGAATGGCGGAAAAAGAGGATTCGTGGGAAAAGGAATACGGAGAAAGGTACGAGAGATTTAGGAAGAAAAAAGGGGGGGAAGTGGGGAGAGAGTTGTCAGAGGAGAAACCTGAAGAACAGCCGGAAGAAGTGGAAGAAACTGTCCCAGGGAGACGGGAACTGCTGGGCGAAACAGAGAAACAGAAACTGTTGAGGGAGATGGAGAAACAGGAACTGCTGAAAGAGGAGGAGAAACCTGAAGAAAAGGAGGAAGAAGAACTACCTGAAGAGAAACCAGAGGAAGAAGCACCTCCTGAAGAGGCCCCCGAAAAACCAGAGGAAGAACTGCCAGAAGAGGAAGCCCCAGAGAGACCGGAACTGCCTGAAGATAAGGGGGAGATAAAAGTAATACTTCATGTCAGGGAGGGTGAATATGCCCCTGTTGGGCGATTTGAGTTTCCAAATAGCGATCTCGTCTTTGAAATCCTTACATCTTCTTTTCCCAGAGAAAAGAAATACAGGTTTCATCATTTTAACAACGTTCTTGTTTCAAAGAACCATTCTGAAGAGGTCGAAAAATTTCTTCTAGATGAAGCGAGGAAATTGGGCTATACCCTGAAGATCGAGAGGAGATGATAAAAAGGGTATTGGTGTATCCGAAGCCCTAGGTGTCTGTATTAACTGTATAAGAGAAAAACCAGAGGAATCCCTTGTGTATGCAAAGGAGGCTCATCACAGAATTAGGTCAGAATTTAATCTGCCCCTGGAACCACCGAGGGACCCTAAAGGAATTCCGTGCAAGATCTGTGCAAATGAATGTAAAATCGGTTTAAATGGAATTGGCTATTGTGGATTAAGAAAGAATATTGATGGGAAATTGATTCAGCCCCTGAGATATGCATCAGTCCATATGTATAGATCCATTACCAACGAACTGCTGCGCTGGAGGGTTCTGCCCCGGGAGCAGGGAAAGGGATTTCTACAACCTGGCAGTATTCTTCTATGGTTGCAATTTTGACTGTATATTCTGTCAGAATTCATCCCACAAAAGGATCGATTCAGCCCCCAGGATTGACGAGGAGAATTTTGTAAATAAAGCAATAGAAAATGAAAAAATCTTCTGCATCTGCTATTTTGGCGGATCTCCAGAACCGCATTTGCCCTTTGCCCTCAAGGTATCTGAAAAAATACTGGAATCTAAAAGCATGAGAATATGTTGGGAATGGAATGGTTGTGGGAATGAAAAACTCGTTAGGAAAGCGGCCGAATTGTCCTTTAAGAGTAATGGTGTAGTTAAATTTGATCTAAAGGCCTTTGACAAAAACCTCTCTTTAGCCCTCTCCGGGGTAACAAATGAACGCGCCTATTCCAATTTCAGAATGATTGCTGAGAAATTCTTTGACAAGAGAGAAGAGCCAGTTCTAACTGCAACGACCCTTTTAGTTCCGGAATACATTGACAAAGGGGAGATCGAAAACATCGCAGAGTTCATAGCAGAATTAAATCCAGAAATTCCCTACTCATTACTGGTTTTCCATCCAAGTTTTTACATGTCCGACATGCCCATAACCCCGAGAAAGCAGGTAGATGAATGCTACCAAGCTGCAAGGAAGTACCTGAAGAAGGTTAATGTAGGGAATATACACCTGCTTTAATTAATTTTTTAATATATCCAAGATATTTGCCAGATTGGATATGATATAATCTGGTTCCTCAAATTCGTCTCTTGGTTTTCTCTCCCCGTATTTTCCCTTGATGATTTGAACGGTTACCATTCCAGCTTTATTGGCTCCCGATATATCTTTATCGAGTCTATCTCCGACCACGAGTGTTTCTTCTGGCTTACAGCCCAAATTTTTGACAGCAATTTTAAAGAGCTCTGGATCTGGTTTTTCCCTTCCGGCATCACTGGAAATAATAACGGAATGGAAAAAGTGCTGTAAACCCAATCTTATTAATTTCTCCCACTGCTTTACGGAGATCCCATCGGTTATTATCCCCAATTTATAATCTAAATCCCGTAGTCTGAGCAGGATGGGGATTGTATCTGGAAAGGGAACGAGATATGCTATCTTGGTTGTGTGATAAGCAACAACACCAGCAGCAACTATCCTTGGATTTGGATCATAACCGAATTCCTTGAGAAGCTCATCGAAATGATGAGCATAATTAGAACCAAATTTCTTCACCATTTTCTGTAATGGATTCATAGCTTTTTCCTCACTCACATCTAAGCCAGCCTCTATCATCGCCTTTATTGCGTTCTTTCTCGCCAGACTTGCCTGAAGGCTACTGTCATATAGTGTATTATCAATGTCAAAGAATAACGCCTTGATTTTACTTTCCATGATGTTATATTATTTTGATGATAATCTATAATAACAAAGATGGAAATCAAACTGAAGTGTATCGAATGCGACAAATCGACAGAGGATGGAGTTACCTGTAGATGTAAGTGTGGGGGCCTATTGGATGTTGTTCTCGACCTAGATTCTCTTAGGGGAAAGGTATCTAAGGAATTATTTAACTCGAGACTGGGCTCAAGGAAATTCCCTTATATGAGTGGAGTCTGGCGTTTTCGCGAACTCATCAACCCCCTTCTCTCAGAGAGAGAAATAGTTTCAAGACCGGAGGGTAATACAAATCTTTACCGTCATGAAAGAGTTGGCCAATATGTCGGAATAAAGAATATCTCCCTCAAGCATGAGGGCGAAAATCCCACGGGCTCATTTAAGGATAGGGGGATGACATCTGGAATCTCTGAGGCAAAAAGGCTTCGGATGAATGTTGTTGCCTGTGCATCTACGGGAAATACGGCAGCTTCTCTTGCGGCATATGCCTCTCTTGCAGGAATGAAATCTGTTGTTTTTATTCCAGAGGGGATGATAGCGTTCGGAAAGCTTTCACAGGCAATGGCTTACGGT
This sequence comes from Candidatus Altarchaeota archaeon, assembly GCA_030633595.1. Classification (GTDB taxonomy): domain Archaea; phylum Altiarchaeota; class Altiarchaeia; order IMC4; family QMZM01; genus QMZJ01. The sequence goes on along the minus strand of DAOVSE010000044.1, from coordinate 4,291 downwards.
GCCAAGGTCCTGCAGATTAAAGGAAACTTTGATGATGCGATGTCTCTCGTGCAAGAATCTTCACACGAATTAAAGATGTATTTACTCAATTCAATCAATCCCTGGCGGATAGAGGGACAGAAGAGTATAATCTTTGAGTTGATTCAACAATTTGACTGGGAGCCACCAGATTGGGTTGTCGTTCCAGCCGGTAATCTGGGCAATACGTCTGCTTTTGGTAAGGCATTCTATGAGCTGGCGGAGTTGGAGTTGATAGACAAAGTTCCAAGAATTGCCTCAATACAGGCTACTGGTGCAGATCCCTTCTACAGGACATGGAAGGGAAATCTCCCTGGGTTAAAGGCGGTAAAGAACCCTGAGACAATAGCAACCGCCATAAAGATAGGCAACCCCGTAAGCTGGAAAAAGGCATTGAGGACAATAAAGCTAACCAATGGTTTAGTAGAGGAGGTTACGGATCAGGAGATCATGGATGCTAAGGCAATTGTAGATGGCTCGGGAATAGGCTGCGAACCAGCATCAGCAGCCTCTGTAGCCGGGGCAAAGAAATTAAGGGATGCAGGGGTAATAGATAAAAATGAGAGCGTCGCATGTATAATAACTGGCAACATCTTGAAGGATCCGGATGCGACAATTAACTACCATCTGTCAAAACTGAAAGAAATTTCTCCAAGATTTGCGAATAAACCAACCGTGATTGAACCCACAATAGAAGCTGTTAGAAAAGAAATTAGTTAAAAATGCTCGTAGAACTCGCGCAAACAGACATCAAGTTGGGAAACAAAGAGGCAAATCTGGATAAAGCCATTGGAATAATCGAGGATTCAAAGGCAGATATTATTCTATTTCCTGAATTGTTCACTACAGGTTTCGATTTTGATAATCTGGCTGATCTTGCGGAGCCATTGGATGGAAGGACAATAGAAAGGATATCTGACGTCTGTAGAACGAAGATAATCGCAGGTTCTATAATCGAAGAAAGTAACATGCGCCTCTATAACACCTTTGTTTTAATAGATGACACGGGCGTTATCGGAAAATACAGGAAGATTCATCTCTTTAGTCAGGAGAAGCATTATTTTTCCGCCGGAGACAATATCTCTGTAATAGCAACAAATCTTGGGAGAATAGCGTTGGCAACCTGCTATGATCTTAGATTTCCCGAGCTGTTTAGGAAATTCATGAAGGAGGAAGCGGATATCGTTTTAATCTGTGCAAATTTTCCAAAGCCCAGAAAAAAGCACTGGGAACCTCTAATTAAAGCGAGGGCAATAGAGAACCAATTCTTTGTTATCGCATGTAACAGGGTGGGTAAAGACAAGATAAGTGAATATTTCGGGAGATCTATGGCCGTTGACCCCTGGGGGGATGTACTTACTCTAGGTGATAACAAGGGGGAGATACTCAGATGCAGGATTAATAGGGAACGTGTAAAGGAAATCAGAGAGGGATTTCCCGTCTTGGAGGATATCAAGGTTCTGTAGAGAGTATATCTAAGGCCGCTCTACCACTCATCCCCTTTTTTAATCCCAGGGCACTTGCACTTTTGCTCACACTAACTATCTTGGCTTTTAGAACATCTTCAAACGTCTTCACACCAGTAACGGTACATGCAATATCTCCGAGCTTCTCTGCGGTTTCCATGTTCAGATAACCGCACATGATGTAGCCTTTTTTAGCGCTTATAAGTAAAAAATTTGAATTCTGCAACCTAACCCTGATACCGAGTCCAGAATCAATTCTCTTTATCTCTATCACTTTTGTTGGATTCCATTATCGAGATAAATCTTTCATAGTCCTCTTTGCTATAGAACACGATGGGAATTCCCTTATAACCGCAATCCTCACAGACCCAGTCCATGATAAGGGGAAAATAATCAACCTCTGCTTTATCGTGATTAGGATGTCTCTTGACACCCTTGCCGAAGCACCTCGTACATACCTTGATGTCCATTGTTTTGTGTTTAGTCTCAGTAAAGTATTTATGGTGAGCCCATATATAAACGTTGTGTATGGAGAATGCTCTTATTGCCCAAATAATCAGAAGATATTTATATCTTAAACTAATATCTTATTGCCTGTGCAATTAATGGGGTAAACTGATGACAAAGGAATTAGACGCATTGCTAAAGGAAAAAAGAATATTCAACCCTTCTGATGATGTTGTAAATAACAGCAATATCAAGAAATGGATGGACAAGAGGGAGATTAATACATATGAAGAGCTCCTTGAGAGGGCAAGGGATCAAAACTGGTTCTGGGGCGAGATGGCTAAGGAACTGGAGTGGTTCAGACCCTGGGGTGATGTTCTTGAGTGGAATCTGCCTCACGCAAAATGGTTTCTTGGAGGAAAATTCAATATCGTGCATAATGCCTTGGATAGGCATATGAAAACGTCAAGAAAGAACAAGGTTGCCTACATCTGGGAGGGCGAATGTGGAGAGGTAAAGAAGATAACCTACCTGAGTCTATTCCAGGAGGTAAATAAATTTGCCAATGCCCTGAAGAGCCTGGGTATAAAGAAGGGTGACAAAGTCAGTATCTATCTACCAATGATTCCCGAGCTGCCGATAGCTATGTTGGCCTGTGCGAAGATCGGTGCCATCCACTCTGTAGTTTTCTCCGGATTCAGCGCAAAGGCATTTAGACAGAGGGTGGATGATGCCGAGGCAAAGGTAGCCGTTACCGTAGACGGTTTCTACAGAAGAGGCAAGGCCATTCCATTAAAAGAAAATGCGGATGAGGCCCTTAGAGGTGCCTCGTCTGTCAAGCATTTAATTGTTGTCAAACGTGCCGGGAATGATATTGAGATGAAGGAAGGGAGAGATGTCTATTGGCATGAGCTCATGGAGGGACAGAGCGCTACCTGCGAGACAGAGATAATGGACTCAGAGGATATGTTATTTATCCTTTATACCTCTGGAACAACAGGGAAACCAAAGGGCGTTGTTCACGTACATGGGGGCTATGCGGTTGGAACTCACGCAACACTTAGATACGTTTTTGATCTAAAGGACGATGACGTTTGGTGGTGTGCTGCAGATGCAGGTTGGGTTACGGGGCATTCATATATCGTCTATGCGCCATTAATGCTAGGTGTAACCTCTGTAATGTATGAGGGGGGCCCAAATTATCCAAAACCTGATAGGGTCTGGGATATGATAGATAGACATGGGGTAACGGTTTTCTATACCGCACCAACAGTGATCAGAATGTTCATGAAATATGGTGATGAATGGCCTAAGAAACATAATTTAAGCTCTCTGAGATTGCTGGGAAGTGTGGGTGAGCCAATAAATCCCGAAGCTTGGATATGGTATTACAAAAAAATTGGAAAGGAGAGATGCCCGATAATGGATACGTGGTGGCAGACCGAGACGGGAGGTTTTATACTCACCCCCCTACCGATCACTCCATTAAAACCTGGATCGGTGACAAGACCATTCCCGAGCCTTGAGGCCGACGTCCTGAATGATGATGGGGAATCCATTACAGGTAGTGGCGGTTATCTGGTGCTAAAAAAACCCTGGCCGTCAATGCTCAGGACCCTATACAAGGAACCGGAGAGATATGTTAAACAGTACTGGAGTACATTTCCCGGTGTTTATCTGACCGGTGATGTGGCGAGAAAGGATGAAAACGGTTATTTCTGGTTGCAGGGCAGGTCAGACGACGTACTCAATGTTGCGGGGCACAGGATAGGTAGCGCAGAGGTTGAATCTGCCCTTGTAAGTCATCCGTCGGTTGCAGAGGCAGCAGTCGTTGGAAAGCCTGACCCGATAAAGGGGGAGGTAATACAGGCTCTTGTAATCCTAAAGAGTGATGTAAAGCCGTCATCTGAGCTAAAGGGTGAACTGAGAAATCATGTAGGTAAGGAGATAGGACACATTGCAAAGCCATCTGTGATAGGTTTCGTTAAAGACCTGCCAAAGACAAGGAGTGGGAAAATCATGAGGAGGGTTATAAAGGCCAAGGTAAAGGGGGAACCAGTGGGTGACATATCTACACTCGCGAATCCGGAGGCAGTCGCTGGATTGGATGAGATGGTATAGTCTATTCCAGCTTTTTCAGCTCTTTAACTAGTTGTGGCAATAGAACAGCTGGATCGGTTACCAGGCCTAGAGCCTGTGTGGTTCCCCTGTCCTGAAGTCTTGTCACTACATAAGGATTTATGTCAATTATAACTGTTTTTACCCTTGATGGTAGCATATTCCCTGTAGCAATGCCATGAAGCATTGAGGCGTAGATCATACATATATCTGCCTTTTGCGCATATTTTCTCATCTCATCC
>DAOVSE010000062.1 GCA_030633595.1 Candidatus Altarchaeota archaeon | reverse complement strand
TTTGATTGGAACTAAACAATCTTCAGAATTAATTTGACAATAATTGGTGATATAGGATTTTAAAGAATTCTCGATGTCTATCTTCTTGGTTTTCGAGCTTAATACGCCATCATACATCCAAATATGATCATTTACGTCTCCAAAAGAAAGTGAGAACGTGCTGTCGCTTCTGTTGTCTGACCAGATTGTGTTGTTTGTTATAGAGGTTCCGTTGTTTTCGTAGATGTAGTTTGGTGAGCCATGGTTGCCTACAGCCAGATCTAGATCGTTGTCGTTGTCTATGTCTGCGAAGGCTATTGTATAGGTATTGTCGCTTCTGTTGTCTGACCAGATTGTGTTGTTTGTTATAGAGGTTCCGTTGTTTTCGTAGATGTAGTTTGGTGAGCCATCATTTCCAACTGCTAGATCCAGGTCACCGTCGTTGTCTATGTCTGCGAAGGCTATTGTAAATGTGCTGTCGCTTCTGTTGTCTGACCAGATTGTGTTGTTTGTTAAACCTGTGCCGTTGTTCTCATATATGTAGTTTTGTGAGCCGTCATTTCCAACAGCCAGATCAAAGTCTCCTTTTGAACCTATATCGATGAAGATATAATACGGACAGGGTGCATTTGGATTATTCCTAGAACAAGATATGTTGAGGCTTGCGGAATTAATTACAGAATTTCGTGGAATCCAGATAAGGGTGGTATTTTGGAAAACTACGTTATCAAGGCTTATGTTTTTGTTTGATGATAAATCAGAGAATTTTGTCAACCAGATTGTTGTGTTGTTGATGTATATGCTAACGTTGCCATTAGAAACAATAGTTCCATTAGATTTATAAGAGGCATTCCCCCAAACAGTCACAAATTCCGTAGGGGGCACCATAGATTTATCCAACTGTGCTGTGAGATTGATCTCCGATTCCGCGTCGGTAATGGTTACTAGGATAAGTAGGAATATTGTACAGAGTATTGGCACCAATTGCCTTGGATCGATTTTCGATTCTCGGGTTTTCACCATTTACTTTACTTTCCCTTTAAATTATTAAAGATTAAATATGCATAAATCCAATAAATAATTACGCGACTGTTGTTAAAAACGTGCTGGGCTTTTTTTCAACTGTTCTATCTATCCTATCATGGAAAAGATTCTCAAGACAGAAGCCAACAGATAAATAGATGAAAATACATTTAACTTTAATGAGATGGTTCTGGAATCATTAATTGCTCCGTCAAAGATGGAGAAAACCCCGGGGGAGATGTTCTATGTAGGGTTCATATACTCTGCCCTTGGTTTGTTCCTGGCTTACTGGATTTTTGGAAGCTATAGTAGCCTTGCCGGGGTTTTTATTACCGCTATGCCCCTGGTTGTGATAATGTACAGGGTACTAAGGCTGGAGGAGAGAAAGGACATCGAATTTTCCATCTACGAGAGGTATGGAAGGGCCCTAAAAAGGTCATTCCTGATTAAGGAGCACGGCCACGCAGTTTCATTATTTATATTTCTATTTCTGGGTATGGTAATTTCCTATTCTCTATGGAGCACGGTTCTCCCGGAGGATGTGATAGATGGACTCTTTGAATCCCAGATCGAAACGATTGAGGCGATAAATGTCAAGGCAATGGGGAGTGTTATAGATCCAGATAATGTATTGATGAGTATTTTGCATAATAACTTCAAGGTTCTGATGTTCTGTATTATATTCTCGTTCCTCTATGGCTCTGGGGCAATATTTATATTGACCTGGAACGCCTCCGTTATTGGTGTAGCGATCGGGAGTATCATAAGAAATTCTTTGATAAAGTATGGAAACCTGGATAGATTTTCCTTTCTTTATAACTATTTTGGTTCCTTCTCCATAAGCTTTAGTTTCGCCGTTCATGGAATCCCGGAAATTGCCGCATATTTTATTGGTGCCTTAGGGAGTGGAATTATATCAGTAGCTGTTGTAAATCATGATTTCAGATCTGAGGAATTTAAAAGCATCGTAATAGATTCTCTAGATCTAATTCTCTTGTCCGTCGTAATTCTGTTTTTGGCCGGATTGATTGAGGTTTATGTAACGCCTGTGTTGTTTTAATTATTCGATATAAACCTCCGGCAGCTCTTTGCTCTTTTCATCCTCAATCCTCGGCAGTTTTCTGTTTATTTTTGTCGCGAGCTTGTATGCATCATATGCTGCAAATATACTTATTGAAAGATTTAGAATGCCCCCGATCTCGGGATGAATCCAAAAGAATATTGCGGAGGTTATTATTTCTAAGGACAGGAACACTGCCCCCCTCGGATATTTACCGAGGTAGAATTGACCTAATCCCGCAATTAAGAGGGATAGAACTGCCGCGAGAAATGGACTCTTTCTTTTTGCCATCAGATACTTATTTGCTATCTTTAATAAATAATAGGGATGAAATTCAGGATAGACACAAGAAAGAGCGTTCCGGAGAATGCCAACTTCTATTATAAGGAATCGAAAAAGGCAAAAAAGAAGGTGGAAGGGGCGAAAAAGGCTCTTGAAGAGACATTGAAGAAGATAGAGGAGCTTGAAAGGGAGCAGACGGGCCTTGTAGAGAGATTTCAGATAAAACCAAGGGAAAAAGAGAAAAAGAAGGGAGAATGGTATGAACGATTCAGGTGGTTTTTTTCGAGTGACAAATTTCTCGTCATAGGCGGGAAGGATGCGACAACAAATGAGATTTTGATTAAAAAATATCTGGAAAAGGATGATCTGGTATTTCACGCAGACATCCAAGGTGCTCCATTCTTTGTGATAAAGAATCCCGATGGACGGGAAATCTCAGAAGAGACATTAAAGGAAACCGCAGAGATGGCCGTTTCCTATTCAAAGGCGTGGAAAGCCGGATGGGGAAGCTGTAATGTCTACTATGTAAAGCCGGAACAGGTCTCAAAGAAGGCCCCAGCAGGAGAATATCTGGTAAAGGGGGCCTTTATGATCCACGGGAAGAAGGATTGGTTCAGGGGTACAGAATTGGGGTTGGGAATTGGATTTAAAATTAACGAAAAATCAGAGATTATTAGCGGTCCGGTCTCTGTTGTTGAAAAAAAAGCCAGGTATTTTGTAAAGATCGGTCCAGGAGATAAAAAGTCTAAACAGCTTGCTGAGGAGATTAAAGTTGTCGTTTTAAAGAATGCCAGAGAGGAGGATCATGAAAAGATTAAAAGGAGTCGGATTGAAGAAATACAGAAATCGATTCCTGGGGGTAAAGGAAGGATTAAAAAATGAAAAAGAAGAAACTTGATGAATTGGTAAATCTCTTTGTTAATGATGTAAAGAATCTGCCAAAGATCGAAAAGGGCGTGACTTCTCTTTTAAAGAAAATCGACAAGCCCTTCACGATGTCTGATAATTGGAAGGACAACTATCAGAACGTATCAGAACTCGAGCTGAACGCTAAAAAGATTCTGGAAAAACTGACACCGCTTACGGCGCTTCCGATTGGGATCGGGGATTCCTTCATTATACTCAGAATAGGTTGTGAAAAGGCAAAGGAGGGGCTGATGGAAAGAAGGGCTATTGACAAAAAGACCATGACAGAGATTGGGATAAACAGAAAAAATTTTGTCGGGAGGGTGAGAAATTTTATTAAGGATTTAGAGATTAGAGAAAGGAAAGATCTTCGCAGGATCTTGACCATAGTGGATGAGAACAGAGAGTTGAAGGAGAGAATTCTAAAACTCCAGGTTGAAAACGAAAAACTCAGGAGGTTGGTAGGGAAATGATAATTTGAAGATCAGAGAACCTTCTGCGTTCTGAAGAGATCCTAAGCCGTTTCCTTTAGAAGATCGATGGTAAAATTTAATATTTTCACTAAATCCTTTCTCGTCTCATCTGGATTTTCTGCTTTTAGTTCCACCTCAGCTATCGCCTTACTCAAGGCAGTGCAACCAATTACCCCAAGAATCCAATCCGCAAAATCGTTCCTTCCATCCAGGTGGAATGAAATCACACTATCTGGTGCTTTTTCTATGGCATTTCTTAGGGCATCCAGGGTTAGTACCTCGGCTATAACCTCCTCGTGATCTCTCTTCAGCTTAAAGGCATCCTCAATATCAACGGACCTAAGATATGGATGTGTAATGTCCATCTTAGTTAATAATATATATTCGAGTATATAAACTTATTGCCCCGACTTCAGAAATATCCACGAGTATCTTAAGATAAATAGATTAAATCTCAGTTTATTTTATGGTAAATAACAACAAGAGGCAATTGCACTTCCAAAACATATTTATAATTATATTCTCTATCGCAATTGGATATACACTCATGCAGATAGAACAACATTTCGAAATATTCTCTACTTGGGTGGATACAATCTTTGCGTGTTCATGGGTTTTAGTTTTTGGTGTGAGTATTACCGCAATTTTTATGCATCGATATATGAATGAAGAAATTGGGGGGAGGATAGATTGGTTGGGTGACTTGATTGAGACTTGGTATGTTATCCTAATAGCTGCATTTCCTGTCCCAATTTATTGGTTACTTTATGTTATACTAAGTAAGCTTGGGTACAGTAATTTGTCTGCAAAAGCCAATTATTACTTTCCTGTTATATTTATCTATTTCGTCGGTGTTTTATTGGTAATTTTCTTTAGAGCAAATATAAACAAAAAATAACTTGGTTATACTACTTTCCCTACTACCATCATCTCGGCTTCAGAAATATCCACGAGTATCTGAGAAGAAACATGGTTATCAGGAATGCTAACAATGTTAGTACTATATTATTCGTTGGCATGTATACGAGTATTGGTATAGCAACCGTAAAAAATTTCTTGGAAAGAGATAACTCAGTAAACTTGGTTCCAAGATAGACGAATGGTATTGATGCTATTAGCAGGGATATGGAAACCAGCAAGATGAGAAGGATCCACCTGAAGAATAGAACTATATATTGTGATGTTAATGAATATTCTCCGAGATAAAATATCGATGTAAGTATCAACAAGAAGAGAAAGGCACCTATCGGATTTCTCACACCAGAGGAAAATGTGCCCTTGAAATCGATGCTGCTTGGAGCCGCCCCCAAGCCGAAGCATATCTGTAGGTAGAGGATCAAGATTATTATGGGATTTAAATTAAGAAGGGAAAACTGCTGGTAGAATCTCTGCATTATCAATACCACAGAGTTTAGAATTGACTGGATGTTTTCGGCATTTACTATATTTACTGTGAGAATTTCTCCGAGATAATAACTCCGGGTGAGATTTAAAAGGGCTATCAAAACTATGCCACAACCAAAGAATGGTGCAAATCCGACGATAAAATTTCTCAGAACAGAAAATTTGTCTCTCTGTTGTGTATATTCCACTGAACCTAAGCTGCCTTGCGCATTAAAATGGAACAGCGATATATTTATAATTCTGCAACCGGTTATCTTCGCTGCAAGTGCGTGAGAGATCTCATGAAGTACAGTTCCAGGAAATATCAAAATCTTAAACCAGAAGGTGTTCAGATTCATAAAGAGATACATCTCTATGAAATCGTTCAGTAGTATCTGTATCGAAAAGAGAATCGGTATCAATGCTATGTAATTCCTTAGGACAAAACCCTCTAAGAAGTACCAGGAGGCTATGGATAATAAGATAAAACTGGAGATTACAAAGAATCTTGACCTCATTTTTTATCTATTTCTCATTTGATTCAAAAACTATAAAGGTATAAGATGCCAACCACAGAAGAAAGAATTAAAGAGATAGAAGAGGAGATCCAAAAAACTCCCTACCATAAGGCGACTCAACACCATATAGGGAAGTTAAAGGCCAAGTTAGCGCAGTTGCGCGAGAAGATAGAGGGAGGGGGAGGTAAAGGTAAGGGTGTGGGCTTTGCTGTCAAAAAGAGCGGGGATGTTACTGTCACACTTGTGGGTTTCCCATCTGTCGGAAAATCCACCCTACTTAATAAGCTTACAGACGCTAAATCTAGGGTAGGGGATTATGAGTTCACAACAGTTGAGGTAATTCCGGGGACTATGTTATATAAGGGCGCAAAGATCCAGATACTCGACATTCCTGGAATAATTACGGGGGCCTCTGATGGAAGGGGGCGGGGGAGGGGGGTCATTTCAATAATCAGAAACTCAGACCTTGTGCTGATCCTGCTTGATGTGTTCCATCCAGAACAACTTAGGATTATAGAAAAGGAGCTGTATGATGTGGGGGTAAGGCTTGGCCACCCCCCGCCAAAGGTCAGCATAAGGAAGACCATCAAAGGTGGCCTGAAGGTGGTGTCAAGCGTTCCTTTAAAAAAGATTAATGAAAAAACAATCAGGGAGATCCTTAATGTTAACGGAATTCATTCGGCTGATGTTACACTGCATGAGGACCTGGATGAGGAAAGATTCATCGATGCCGTTATGAAGAACAGGGTCTATTTACCTTATATTATCGCATTAAACAAGATAGATAAGATAGATGAAAAAAAGCTCGCCATAATAAAGAAAAAAATTGGGAGAATTGTAATTCCAATTTCGGCGGAGTATGAAGAAAACCTTGAGGAGTTAAGGGAGATGATATTCCGGAAGCTGGGGATTATAAGGGTCTACATGAAGCCTCGTGGGGGTGAACCAGACTTCAATGATCCCCTTATTGTAAAAAGGAATTCCTCTGTTAGGGATGTATGCGATAAAATACATAGAGACATACGGAAGAAATTCAGATACGCAATAGTTCGTGGAAAATCGGTTAAATTTGATGACCAGTCCGTTGGCATAAATCATATATTGGATGATGAAGATATTTTAACGATAGTGAGGGGGAGATAAAATGAGTTTAGTAAAGAAAATTTTTCTTGTCTTGGCTTCAATTTTCTTGATAATTGATCTGTGCCTGATTATCTCGGTTAATACAATAAATGAAACTTTATTGAATCCGGATTTCATTGAGATAGAGCTGGACGGGCTGGGATTTTATTCTATAGTGCAGGGAAAAATTATCGAATCCATAGGGGATGATAGAGCTGCTGGAATTATAAATAGATCCGTAACAGAGGCATGGATAAAGCAGCAAACTCATTTACTGCTGAAAAATACATTCGGCTATCTCAGATCGGAAACAGATACAGTGAATATAACGATCTCTCTGGGGGAGATAAAGGATAACTTGTTGGCTGAGAGCGGCCTTCCCTCCGTCGTCGGAAATGCGTTTAGGGATGAAATTGATAAGCAATTCCCGGATACCATAGATTTATGCGACTATCTAAAGTTAAAGGAAACTGGCATATTGGAGCAGCTGAGAATGTTCTTTGGTTACTTTAAAATCTTCTCCTATGCTCTGGTTCTTATTGTAGTTATTATCATTTTACTTATCGTTTTAGTTGCAAGAAATCTTGGAACAATAAGCCTCACCCTGGGTTTATCATTACTGTTCTGTGGAATACTCACTTATGGAATCTCTGCATTAGCTATGGGTCTGGCCTCTGATCAGATAAGTAGCATCGATATACCAGACTTTCTTCCGAGGGATTTCCTGATGGTTTTTCTCGAAGACACCATGCGGCCCATGAAAAATCAGGGCTTCATCCTTCTCGTAGCAGGAGGGTTACTAATGGCTGTGTTCATTCTACTCAAGATCCTTGAAGGCAGGAGAGAAGTTAGGGGGGAAGAGGAAACAGAAAAACTCCTGCTGGGGGAAATCGAAGGTAATTGACTAACTCAGAGAATATCCTATTTTGAGGGAAATTAGACTGTAGTGCCTAACTTCGCATGCTATCAGCTCTGTGGGGTGTAGTGCCTAACTTTTTCAGAACAATAGTTTGTTGAATTCGCGAAGCGAATTCCTTTCTTTTTCGTCAACGTTTTTCTTACTCAAAATTGCTTTGCAATTTTGGTACAGCAAAATCATTTCATGATTTTGTGTCCAACGAATCTCTGATTCGTTCGGAGCCAAAACTGCTCTGCAGTTTTGCGCTCTTT
>DAOVSE010000073.1 GCA_030633595.1 Candidatus Altarchaeota archaeon | reverse complement strand
GGTTACAGAGGTGAGGAAAAAATGGGACAGGGATCCGGAACGGGAGGGTGCCTTTTTTGATCTGGTAAAATTCAATGAGGAAACGAGAAGAGAGGAATTTAACCTTGAGGATTCAGAGGTAATCAAAAAAATCTGTCAGAGGATGGGCAAATCCTTCCCAGAATTCGAACTCTCACTAAAAAACAGGGAGAGGATGATAGAAGAGATCTTGTATCATTCGGCAGAAAATGAGGGATTAGTGGAGATAGAGCATATCATCAAATTCAACAAGAAGCACAGGGAATTGGCCCTGGAAAACTCTTTCTCCTATCCAAAGTGGAGGGAATGGTTCGAAAACTATCTAAGGGAAAGAGGCATCGAGAGAAAGGAATATCTCTCAGGTATTGTACGGTCAAGGATCGAGGATATGCCTTCTATGGAAATAAACAAAAAAAAAGAGGATTTATTGAACAATGTTCAGAATATGAAAAATGAATTACTCCTCTAAGAACTTTACCAGCTCCTCCACGGTAGAGTGCAGATCGTCAATACTCTTTCCTTGCTCCAACAGGCTTTCTTCGTTCTTCTTGGCTAAGTTAGATAAAAATTCCACCTCCTCCCGAAGCTGCTTGATCTCCTTACCCAGATTATTTACCCGCTCCATCAGCTTCTTTATCTCCTCTTCAACCTCCTTTTCGGTGTCTTTTCCTCCAAATAGTGCCATTCTACAGAAAGATAATTAGTTTTCTTGGTTTAAAAGCTTCAATCAGCCTACCATATACAAAATTCCTTTTTAAATATAAAAGTTCAATAATATACCAGTATGAAGCCCATTTTGAGAACAAATTTTAATAAATTTGTCAAATATTCCATATTTGTTCTTTTGATCATTTTTTTCTTCACTTCCATAGCTTTAGCTCTGTTTCCACCAAAGGATGGCTCTTCCACTGGAGGTTCTGGGACGGGCTCAACCTCAGATACCTCTCTTGATATCAACCCTGGCACCTTTCCTCTCCCCATTTCTGAATTACCTTTCCCCCAGCAAGATATAATACTTTTTTATATAACAATTATTGGTGGGATATATCTGATGGGTAGATATAACCTCCTGTCCTTATTCGGAAAATCAGACGAAGAAAAAAAGGGGGAAGGGGGGGAAGAGGAGAAAAAGTCCATTTGGGGTTGGCTGTGGGGTGCAATAACCAGGTTTGGAAATGATTTTATACACGATCCACTGGGGGCAATAAAGAGGTTGCCGAATACAATCAATGGGATACTACTAAAATTAAAAGAAGAACATCCATTTTTAGGGGCGATAGCATTCTGGATTTTTGATGTCGATTGCGATGGCAAGATCTCCTTGATGAATATATTTCTCGCCCTGCCAACTATGATAGTACCACCACTCCAACTTATAAGAGGGTGGTTCCTTACGGGTAAGGTCGAAATTCTAAATGAAGAGGAATGCGGGGATAGTAAGATCCTGCTTGCTTGTCTCTACTTCTTTGACAACGATTGGGATGGCAGGCTCACACTCAGAGACATACTCATAGAGGCCGGAATCTGGGTTGGAACATTTGGCTTAGGTAGAATCGTTCTCGGAGCTGCTAAAGGTGGATGGGTTGCTGTCAAGATGACCTGGCTTGCTTCAAAGAGTGAGAAAATTGCCAAGGCGATTAAAGCTACTAGGGTTGCCAATGGCGCAGTTAGAGCAGGTCAGGCAATGAAAGGCGTGGGTGTTGCGATCAAAGCCACTCGGTTCGCTCAGGGTGCAGTTAGAGCAGGCCAAGCAATGAAAGGCGTGGGTGTTGCGATTAAAGCCAGCAGGGCAGTGACATTCATAAAAAACAGTAGAGTATACAAGAAGTTGGAGAAATTAGTAGTATACCTAAGACAAAAACTCAGCTACAATATTCCTGGCCGTCCTAAAACAACAAAGGCCATAAAGGCTGCGCGAATAGAGGCAGTAACAGATGCCTATTTGATAAAATCTGAAAATATCAAGGACTGGCAGATGGGGGTGGATAGAACAAAACTCGATAAGAATGTGTTTCATTATCTTACTGGTGGCGTATTCATGTCTGGATACACCCTGGAACAGAGGCTTCAGGGATTATTATGGGCTACAGAGCAGAGGATAATGGTCGGTTCTCTGGTGTTAAGAACTGGTGGTCCCTTAAGTGGAATTCTAATGAAGTCTGCATTGGATGCTCACTATCTGGCATTGGTTGATACGGCCATTAGGGGAATGACCTATAAGATATGGGGGGAGGAGGAATCGCCACTCAAATTGATAATGGAGCCCTTTGGCGTTGAGATGGATGGAGCCGAATCCGGAGAAACTCAGGCAAATTCCTGGCTCTCCTGGCTCATGCCGGATAATCCCTACGCCCTTGAGATGTGGGAAAAAGACGGCACCCTGGGGAATATGCCTTACTGGTTCCATCTCACCCAGGCTTACAGGAAGAGCTGGCAGATGGGATTCCCCATCATTTTATCAATGAATACGGTTCTCCCCCTAGTTAGTGGTGGCATTAAAGGGGGTCTGGGGGGTATGGGCGGTAAGTTTCCAACTGCATCTGGGCTAGGTGGGCTGGTATGGAAAGGAGCTAAACTTACAGTAGATGCGCCCCTCGCAGCCGTAAGACTTGTCGGAAGATTTACCAGCCCACTATTGAAATATGCACCAGCAAGAGCCTTTGCGAAGATTTCTCACTTATATACTGGCACAATTATCGGTACATCATTCCTGTCAGATGCTGAATTTAGGTATCACAAATTTGGTTTAATTGGAATTCCACAGACTATGTTCTATTGGGGTACGCTTGGGATTTTCTCTGGTATCGGGACTGCATTGAAAACTAAAAGCCTCTTGGCTGGTTATAATGCCACATTCGGTCCCGCTATCCTTCACATAGTAAAATCTCCATTCACTGGAAATACCTTCAGTGAGAGGCTTACAGGTGTGTTCTTCTTGAGTTCTGCACTCCTTGCTCCGGGAAGTTTCTACATGAAGTCTAACAAAGCAAGGATTATGGCAGATGTCAAGGCAAAATATCCTGATGCGAGTAGAACAGAAATTTCCAAGATGATGGATACATCCGTAAAGAAAATATCCGAGGAATTGGGAATCAAACCCAAGAAGGTCATTGCTAAATATCCTGACCTTGTGGAAACAGATATGATGATCGGTAGAATTTCTGGAAAGAAGGGGCCAAACAAATTAAATTTTGAAACCCTTAAAGAACTTCACAAATGGAGATCGATTTGTGACGGGATGGAGATAGACATCGATGGAAAGATAAAAGGAAAATATGGAAAAAGTATCACAACCAGAGAGGCTGCAGTGAAGGCAGTTATTGCTGATTTGAAGAAATCCATGCCGGAAATAGATACACTAATGAAGCAGATTGGCCCTGATTTTCTAGAGATCAAGAAAATCACACCATATATTGAGCAAGAGGGGGCTATGAGAAAGATTGTAGATTACTCCAGTATTGAGAATCCAAAATCGGTTATATTTGAAATTCAAACATCTGGAAAAACATCCACGGTACTGCCGGGGGCTGCACGCCTTCTAACAGAAAAGGGCGTAGTAGATAAGACGTTTATAATATTCCCCGACAAGAACAAACTGACTGAAGGATTCGAACACCGTGACATAATTGAGGCGGGTAAGATAAAGATAGACGGGAAGGAGAGGAATATCCGGGTAGAGCAGATAATTGAGGAGGACCTTAGAAATCCATCTCTACTTAGAAAAAAGATAGAAAAGGCAGATGTCATATTCACGGAACAACCATTTGTAGACTTTCTCTATACCGAAAGTCTGAAGGATCCAGGAATGAAGAAAATATGGACCGAGTGTCTAAAGGAGAAGAAGATTACATTCCTCCAGGACGAGATTCACACATCCAAACAGCATACAAAAATCAGCACTGAAAACAGGATTCCAATCCCAAAAATTGTAGAAAAGACATCGCTCAAAACATATGAATTTCTCAAGGAATTTGTGGTGAATGGGGGGCATGTAAAAGATGGAAAGCCCGATTTTGATGCCATAAGGGATGAGAAATATACGAAAAAGGTTGGCAAGGAAGTCGAGCCATCCCAATCACTTGTAGAGTCATTCGAGCAGTATTTAGCAAAATCGGGAGAAAAACTCTCGCCAGAATATAGGACCGCGCTGTACAATGCTGTAAGATCCATCAACCTGACAGACAAATACTTTGGTATCATCAAGATAAAGAACGCGGCTGGAAAATTAAAGAGTATTGTAAAGCCCGCTGAGAACCAATTCATTCAGTCCAGAAAGGAATTCTCGGATCCCTGGGAGCTAACAGCCAATGAGATGTATATAAAAGAGAGACTCGGTGAGAAATGGGATCTGAAAGACCTCAAGATGAGTCTGGATGATGTACAGACAGAGTACTTCGCAGCCATCGCAGACCTCAAGAGCGGGGGCAAATTCAACCTGATCGGTGTAACTAGGACCGGTGGGATTGTAAATCGCGGATTCAGATATGGTCTTGATATCGGGTTTGAGAGGATAGGCGATCCGAGTTCAATCGCGGGTAAGATATTTACCTCTAAATTGAGATTTCCCAAATTCAGGATAGATCCAGATTCTATAATCTCTGTAAAAACACCCGAGGGGCTCTTTTCAAAATTCACTGAAGGTTTAAAGGCTCATAAGAATCATCACATTCTCGGAATAGCAGCTAATATAGATGTGGGACCACTGATAGTTAAAATCTTAAATGTTGTGAAGGGTTATACCATCATCTGTCAAGGAAAAAACGCTGGAGAATGGCTTCAGATAGACCCAAAGACAGGGAAACCCATAAAATTGGAAAAAGGCATTTTCAATCTGGAGACCGATGAATTCAAGATCGATTATAAAAAGGTTCAGGAAAGACTCCTTGAGGCAGAAAGTAAAGGAGAGAAGGTTATCATAGTTCTGCATCAGGGGGGTATCTTTGGAACGGACATATATACGGCTACAAAGAGTGGGAACTTAAAGGTAAGAAATGTGGAATTTGATATCATTGCGGATAAATACACCACACTTACAGACTTCGGGCAGGATTATTTCAGGGACAGGGGTATACTAATTAAAGATGCAGTAATAGGGAAGATTACAACGGAAGGTAAGGACAGGTTCATAGAGATCAATAAGGAACTATATGGCGAAAGTGGAAAATTCAAGATTCTGGACTGGAAGGAAAGTAATGGGAGGATACTGATAAAGGTAAAAAATGAGATCATAGAGGGTAGACTGGAAAATGGAGAATTCAAAGCAACCGTGTTTGAGGGGCATCCAAAGAAGATATACTTCCTGACGGATGCAGATGGCAAGATAAGGATAAATACAAGAAAGGGCTTAGAGATCGTAGATGGGGATAAGCTTACACCAAAGGATCTTCTTAAGATTCTATCGTTATCTGAAAGGGATGCAACAAGTGATTTTCTTCAGACGAGTGTAGTGGATAGTGGCAGGGAGGTCATGCGGAATGTCTTGCGGCAAATGGAAATCGACGCCAAGACACCTCTAGATAGGAAAGTGATAAGAAAGTTGCAGGCCGACTGGGAAGCCACAAGTTATCTACGCTCTGAATCCAAATCCATTGATCCTGAAATGAGTATACAGAGAACCGCAGACTTAATGAGGGAATCCGCTAAAAAGTGGATGGAAACTAAATCCTTCAAGTTACTTTCAAAGAATAATCAAGCGAAGATAAGGGACATAGCAGAGAGTGATATGAAGATAAGACTTCCAGATTCTGCTGGAAAGATTGATAAGGGATTCTATCAAGCAAAGACACCACAGGAGTGGGCAGATCTGATCAATAAAGGGGCACCAAAGAAGCTCTATCCCGAGAAGATCATAGACACTATTGGTGCAGAAGGAAAGACACCAACTGTTAAGACAATTCCAAAAGCCGATAAGATCAAACTATTGGATGGAAAACTCGATATATCTGGAATTTTTCCGACATTTGCACGGAATGCCCCACAGATTTCTATTCCACAGTTACCCTATAATGCAGAATCTGTCCTAGGAACACCCGACTCCGGCGGATTTTCCCTTGGTGGCACACTTGGAAATATCATCCAAGGGGATGGTAATGACAATCTGGCATTTGCTCTGAAACTCAGTAGGAACACAGTGGTTGTAACCCCCGTCATATTGGGAGAAAACATAGATATGAATCTCTTGGACTCGCAGATAGGATTCATGGAAACACAGTTTGATGGGGTTCAATTTTCAAAGCCAACATCGGTGGAGAATTTCAATTCAGATCATCACATCATTATCGGAAGTGAATCTTCAATTAAAGATCTGAATGGGGGAACATCAGAGATTATTTACAACAAAGATGCCCTGCAATACAGTGTATTTAAGATAGATAAATTCGTTGAGTTTCTCGGTCAAGACAGGGCAGTTGAATTTATCAATGCCGAGGGTATGGGTCTGAATAAAGCCATGAGATTTATAAATGCTGTTGGTCTTGAGAAAGCGGTAACTCTTGTGAATACGGTCGGATCAGTGGAGGCAGTGAATACGGTAAATTCTTACATGAAAACCGGTAATTTAAATGAATTGGCAAATGCCATCAGTGCAATGCCGAGAGAAAACTTTGTCAGGAACTTTGATTCACTCACAGAGCTTGGAATCAACTCAGAAGCGGTTTTCAATGCCATGAACCAACCGTTCCTTGCCAAGATCATATCCTCCAAGCAGGACTTCAGCATACTGCAGAATAACCTGGAGCAGTTCTCTCAGGTTCTCTCCAATCAGGGAATGCCTCAGAATGCGGTTGAAGAGATTTTGACAAAGATTGTCACATCTCCTGAACTTCTTCCATATCTGACCATGGAAAGCTTCCCGGCCCAAG
>DAOVSE010000060.1 GCA_030633595.1 Candidatus Altarchaeota archaeon | reverse complement strand
TCTAGATTCATGACGACAATCTGCTGCCACGTTCCGAGCGTCAGTTTTCCGTCCACGAATGGAACAACCAGTGAGGTGCCAAGAATGGTGGACTGCACATGACTCCTGCCATTGTCGTCGTGCCAGGTCTTGTGATGTTCATACTCGATATCTGAGGGGGCGATCCTCTCCAGGGCCATTGGAATGTCCTTTTTCAGGCCGGGTTCGTATTCTGTCGTACTAACGGCTCCAGTTGATCCTACTGTAAAGACCGTCACAATCCCATTTCCCATTCCGGAGTTGTTAACTGCCCCCTGAACCCTCTCAGAGATGTTGATCATGTCACCAGCAGCCTGCAGATCTACGGATATTCTCTTTGTTATTACGGCCATTTTAGTTTAATATTTTTGCCTTTTCGTTATTTACTTTCGCTTCGATAATCTTTCCGTCGAATTGCTGCCATTCATCTCTGATTTTATCCGGATTTTCCCCGACCAATGCCGCGACAGCTGGCCCAGTTCCGCATAAGCCGGACGCGAGTGCTCCGGCTCTTAGTGCGGATAATGCGACATCCGGATCCTGATTCAGGGTTGTTGAGTAGAGGATGCCATTCAGGTTCATTGCAGAATAGATATTCCCATCCAGGGCCTCTTTCCATGCAATCAGTGCCTCTTTCCTCAAAAGCTTCGTTCTGTCTACATCGATCTTGATCGTGTAGATCTTTTCTTTCGGAACGAATAAGAGCACATCAAGAGGTTCTATTTTTTCCGCCTTTAGGATCTCTCTTTTTTCGTTATCTGTGACGACGAAACCGCCAAGGTATGAAGCTGAGGCATCGTCAAAGGCCCCGGTTATTGTAACCTCTGCTTTGATTGCAGCATTAACTCCTAGGTTTATTATGTCCATATCCCCGGGACTTTTGAGTTCCGGGTTTTCCTTCATTACGGCATCAACAGTTGCCAGAACTACTGCGTTTGCGGCAGCGCTGCTGCTCTTTAAACCCTTGGCAATGGGGATGTTACTCTCCGTCTCTATTTTAGCACCGTATTCAACGCCAAGGTGATTAAACGCATATTTAGCGCAAAGTTCCATCAATTTTGTATCCTCCTTTGATGCGTTCTTGATTTTAGCGGTAATTTTGCCTGAATCATTCAATTTAATGGTTGCTTTAGTTTCAAGATTAATGCCTAAAGCAGATCCCTTTCCGGTTGCTATGGCGTTTACTACCGTTATAGCCCCGTGACTTATTGCGATTGATTTCATCTCTTCCTACTGATCCTACTCATTTTTCTCAAAAATTCAACTCTATCCTCCAGTTCCTCTTCCCCCCCTTTCTTTTCTATAAATTCCTTCTCTATCTCCACCACCTCACGTTCAAAACCCTTAATAAGGTAACCAACTAACGCCAGAATTGGGAATATCTCGAGCCTGCCGGCAATCATCTGGAATATCATAATGCCTTTTACTATTATGGATTGAATTCCAATATCCAGTGTTGAAAAACCAACATTGCTCTGTGTTGATACAGAGAGGAAAAATGCATCAATCAATTCCACCCCTCTGTCCCCGTTAGTACCCCACGCCATAAGTGAGAAAGTACCGACAAGAAGTAAAGTAATATATATGAAGAAGAATAATCCTATATTCCTCAATTCCTCATCGTTGAATACACTCTTGTCAATCTTGAATGGCAGTACGGCTGTCTCTGGGAGGGATAATTTCCTTATAAGCCAGCGGATTGCCTTCAACAATACACCCACCCTTATTATCTTTATACCCCCTGCAGTGGAACCGGCCCCTCCTCCGATTATCATTAGAACTATTATGAGAAAGATCTCAGGACCATTTAAGTCACTCAGGATATCCCCCCCATAACCCCCTGTAGTGATTGTCCCTATGACCACAACTACGCTTCGATGCAATGAACTCATTAACTCCCCCCCGGATGTTAATAAGATCATAGTAAGGATTAAACTAGCTATTAAGATAAGATAGCAGGCGAAGCGGATCTCTAGGTGGCTGAAAAACCGCCTGAGATTTCCTGAAAGCAGTACATAGTCAAGGGTAAATGGAATTGCAGCAAGGAGCAGAAACACAAGGATTACTATTTCAGAGAAAATATCTATGTGAATTCCCTGAACCATGGAGATAAAGCCTCCGGTGGACAGGACACTCATTATAGTTGATAAAGCATAGACTGGTTCCATGTTAAGGAACCAGAGGATACTTGCCCCAGCAAAGGTATAAAAGAGATATATTCTCAGGATAATCTTTGTCGTATGATCGATACTTGGAGCAATTCTTTTTTCCCCACCCTCGACCCTGTACAGGTATACCGTTGAAATTCCACCCCTCGCCAGCAGTGAGAGGAAAAGGACAATTATCCCTAAACCACCCGTCCATTCCATCAGGGTTCTCGAGAAGATTAGACTGTGTTTATAAGTGGAAGATTCAGGATTCAACTGTTTTTCCGAGAATATGGTAAGACCTGAGGTAGTGTAACCTGAGACGCCTTCGAAATACCCATCTACAAGAATATCTACTGTATTTCCTTCAAGTTCTGGAAAGAAGGGAATTGCACCAAAAAAGGGGATTATTATCATGCTTACCCCAACAAGAAGCATGGCGTCCCCGAAATCCAGATTCTTCCTTGGATATCGTATAAAAACAAACCCGACGAACCCGAAAAGCAAACATCTGAATACGAGGGACACTATGGGCTCATCATAATATAGAGCTACAGGTATCGGAAGAAATGACAGTATGCCGCTCACGATCATAAAAACTCCAAGATACCATGATATGTTCCTTAGATTCATCCTTAAAAATAAGGTAGTACGGTTTAATAATCTTAATGATAAACTCAATCCAATCTCTTTTTCAATAATCTGATAACGATTTTTGTATCAGCCCTTCCTCGCATCTTTCCCATCACCCTACCCATCAGGAAATTTAACGCCTCTCTTTTTCCGCGTCTGTAGTCCTGGACTGCATTTGAATTCTCTTCAATTACCTTATCGGTGACATTGGATAATTCATCTGCTGCGTGAATTCTTTCCAGACCCTCTTTTTTAACAATTCTCTTGGGACTTTCTCCACTGTCTATAATCCTCTCGAGGAGTTTCTTTCCAACAGCCTCTGTTACATCATTTCTCTTTACCAGATTTAGTAATTCTATCAGAATTTTTGCATTAAGCTTTGATTCCTTTAATTCTATCCCCCTGTAATTTAATTGTCGAAGGACCTCCATGCAGATCCAGTTTGCGGTGAAATCTGGATCAACCTTATCTGCCACCTTTTCAAAGAGATCCGCAATTGCCTTATCCCTTATCAATATCCTTGAATACCTCTCCGGTATTTTATATCTCTGAGATATTCTCTCCCTACGACTTTGAGGTGTTTCGGGGAGTTTTATCTTTTCTATAACTGATTTTTCAAAGACAAGGGGCGGTATATCCGGGTCAGGAATGTATCTGTAATCATCCGCAGTTTCTTTAAGTCTCTGGGGGGTGGTTACCATGGATTTCTCATTAAAGCCGCGAGTTTCCTGTTTTACCATCCCCCCTCGTTCTCTCAGATTTTTCTGTCTTATGATCTCATACTTTATGGCCTTGTATGCTCCTCTTATAGAGTTGATATTCTTGATCTCAACACGAGCGCCCCCCTCCAGGGATATGTTCACATCGACCCTGATAACTCCGCCGACATCTACAATTCTCTCAGTATACATCAACAAATTCATCAATTCCCTCATAAAGTTTCTAACATCCTCGGGGGATTTCATGTCCGGGGCGGTAACTATCTCAACCAGTGGAACGCCAGATCTGTTGTAATCCACCCTGCCAGAACCCAGGTCATACCTTCCCGGGTCTTCCTCTATATGGACCTCCCATATCCCCACATTGGAGAGTCTACCATTAACACCTATTGGTTCGGATGTCCTCTGGTAACCGGATGGAAGATCTGGGTAATCATAGTGCTTTCTCTTAACAAAGATATTGGCCTTTTGTGTTTCACAATTTAAAAGCATTGCCATCATAAGCGCGGATTCCAAGGCGTTTTCGTTTATCGGAAAGGGTTTTGCTCCGGGCATTCCCGTACACACAGGACACGTATTTACGTTGGGTTTTTCTATCTCATAATAATTTGTCGGACAATCACAGAATAATTTTTCCTTGGTTTTTAATGGAACATGGATTTCCAACCCTATCTTGACCTTTAGGTCTTTATCTTGCATTTTTAAGTTTCGTATTTATATTCTTTAATCATTAACAAATTATCCTTTTAGAATTAAACAATAAATGCAAGATGGAATTACTATTTAATCTATCGGGGGAACATCCAGAGCTGCCAAAGGCAGAGATATTCGCTGTTCTGGAGGGTGAGGGTATACCCTATAGAATATGCTCTGAGAATAAGGAAAATAGGATTTTGATTCTGGATGTAGACACACAGAATCCAAGCTTTATCGAGAGACTTGCAATGACAAAAAAGGCGGGGGAGTTTATTGGAATCTCTAAGAATCTAAACGAATTAGCACAAAAGCTTTACGAGAGGATGTCTGAAGGAACGTTTTCTGTGGAGAGCGAATCACAGACAACAAGAGAGAGGTTAGGGGAAGAGATATGGAAGCTTGGATTTACTGTCGATTTATTAAATCCGAACTCAAGAATTCTGTGTTTCAAAGATAATCAAAAGGGCTATAGTATTGCCATTGAAACGCCTGTTGAGAGAGATTTTAGTGATCGAAAACCACAGAACAGACCCTATTTTCACCCCACATCAATCAATCCTAAAATCGCGAGGGTTCTGGTAAATCTGGCAAGAGTTAAAAGGGATAATGCTGTATTGGATCCCTTTTGTGGCACGGGCGGAATTTTAATTGAAGCGGGTTTGATGGGTATACAGTTCTTCGGGAGTGATATAGATGAGAAAATGGTTGATGGTTGCGTAAGAAATCTAGAACATTATGGATTAAAGGGAGAGATAACGAAGGGGAATGCTATGGAACTTACGCCGGAGGGAAAATTTGATGCGATCGTTACCGATCCGCCATATGGGAGATCATCATTCATGACAGAGAGAAATACAAAAAAATTCTATGAGGATTTTCTCTTCTCAGCATCTAAAATTCTGGATTCGGGTAAATATCTCGTAATGATCCTGCCGGATTCTTCGGAGTTAGAGGCAAAGGGATTTGAAATCAAAGAAAAATACTCGTTGTATGTACACAAGAGTTTAACTCGGAAAATATTCGTGCTGAGACGAAAATAACTAAATATCCTTATTTTATTTCACCGACAATATATAACAGATTTAAAATGAAAGGTGCAGAAGCGATTGTTAAATCCTTAGAGGAAGAGGGTGTAAAACACATCTTTGGGATTCTTGGTGGAGCAATTATGGAGGTCTATGATGTGCTCTATGACAACAAGAATATCAGGCACATCCTGATGAGACATGAGCAGTGTGCGGCCCATGCTGCAGAGGGCTATGCCAGAGCCAGTGGAAAAGTCGGAGTATGTATGGCTACATCTGGACCCGGTGCAACAAATCTGGTAACGGGAATTGCTGATGCATATATAGATTCAGTCCCCTTAGTTGCATTTACTGGTCAGGTTCCCATGCACTTAATTGGTAACGATGCATTTCAGGAGGCAGATATAGTGGGCATTACAATGCCAATAACGAAGCACAATTTTCAGATTATGGATACAGATGACATTCCAAGTACCATCAAAGCCGCTTTCAAAATAGCATCGACCAGAAGGCCCGGACCTGTTCTAGTAGATCTGCCCAAGGATATTCAGCAAAAAAAATTGAAGAAGAGATTTCACTATCCTAACGATGTAGAACTCCCTGGATACAAGGTAGTGAAGAGCGGGGGACATCCCAAGCAGCTGAAGGATATAGCAAATGTATTGATGAATGCCGAAAAACCGGTAATTCTGGCTGGTGGTGGGATCATACTATCAAATGCGAGCAAGGAGATATTAAAGTTAGCAGAATCCCTTAAAATTCCCGTTACAACTACTTTGATGGGTAAAGGTTGCTTTCCAGAGAATCATCCCCTAGCCTTGGGCATGGTTGGTATGCACGGCAGGAAGGTAGCAAATTTAATGATTACTGAGTCAGATGTTTTATTTGCAATCGGGGTAAGATTTTCCGATAGGGTTACAGCCAACATTGAGCATTTTGCGCCACACGCAAAGCTAATTCAGGTGGATATCGATCCATCCGAAATTGGAAAGAATGTTGATGTCAACATACCAGTAGTTGGAGATGCAAAGCTCGTTTTGCAGAATTTAATCAGTATTACGAATAAACTAAAGGCCAAGAAAAAGACGAAATGGCACGATAAGCTTAAAAAATTCAAAAAAGAGTTTTCTCCTGTCTATGATTATGATACTGTTCCGATAAAACCGCAGAGGGTATTGAAGGAATTAAATAAGATTATAGACGATAGAACAATCATAACAACGGAGGTGGGACAATGTCAGATGTGGGCAGCTCATTATCTGAATATCAAAAATCCGAGGAGTTTTATATCTTCTGGCGGCTTAGGAACGATGGGTTTTGGTTTTCCCGCGGCAATTGGAGCGAAGGTAGCAAAACCGGATTTCAAGGTTATAGATGTGGGTAGTGAAGGCAGCTTCATGATGACTGGCCAGGATATGGCAACCTGCGTAATTGAGGATATTCCAGTTGTAGTTGTATTACTCGATAACAGATACTTGGGAATGGTCAAGCAGTGGCAGGATCTCTTTTATGAAAAGAGAAGATCTCATACCTATCTTGGGGAGGTTCCAGACTTCGTGAAATACGCGGAGGCATTTGACGCAAAGGGGATCCTAGTAGAGAAACCATCTGAGATAAGACCTGGATTGATTGAAGCAATTAAATCAAATGAACCCTTTATTGTAGACATCCGTGTAGATCCGGATGAACACATACTGCCGATGGTCCAACCAGGAGGGAGGCTCGATAAGATGATCGAAGTGGGATCTCTCTGAGGGGGAGTGGATTCCGGATAAAATTGGATTAATTATGCAGAAAACGCGGGTAACAGATTATCCCTCAATCGTGATATTGACATCGTAGTTCGTTGATTCATTCAGTGACTCGAAAATCATCGGGTAATACCCCCCACTACAAATCCCTCCAGGACATATCCTATCTACTACACTATTCCCCGTCATGTTAGCTCTTGTCACCGCATAAACGTCCGTAAAAGATTCACCGACAGATAGCTTTATCCTGACAACATTCCCCTGGAGTGATAGACTTTCTGCACTACTTGGTATATGTATGGTGGATTGAATCTTTGATGGGTGTCCATGAACGTATATAAAATCTGCTGACTCTCGTATCCCCCGAACTGCCATGTATGCCGTGTCTACATCAATCTGAGTTTTTTGTGTTAAGACAAGGGTTGTTGCAATATAGATAACACCTGCAAATATGATTAGGGATAATCCTAACATGGTCATATATTCCAGTGATACCTGCGCCCTGTTTTTCATAATATCAACAAATTTGTATTTGTATTTATACTTTATTCTATTTATTCTTTTATATTTATAATAATATTGTCTGACTTAATTAATAGAATTAGCTCAGATGGAAATAAAATTAGGATGTGAAGAAGATGGAATACGAAACCATTGCAAGCGAGTATTTGGACTATGGCAGGAACAAATTTCTGGAGATCTCTAAGAAGAAACCCCTGCCCGACGGGGACATTTTTTTGAACATCTCTAAGGGTTATTATACGCCCGAGGAGGAGAGGAGATATCAAAAAGGGATTGGCTTCCCTAATGACGAAAAATTTGTGAATGAACTGATTGAGAAATTGCAGAAAATTTCCAAGGAATAGATTTAGGGGGGTATTATCGGGACTTCAGTTCTTCAGATAATTATCACCTATATCTATTTTAGGCGTAATTTTTGGCTTATCGCCTTTAGAATATCTGAGTTGGAAACCATACCGACCAACGTATTACCCTCCATAACAGGGAATCTTCTAATATCTGTTTTCGCCATCAATCTCGCAATGGTCTCTACACCCATATCAGGCGATATGGTCATCAATGGCTCAGACATTATCTCAGAGACCTTGGTGGTTTTTAGATCTTTCTCGTAGGCGATTACCTTATTCACTATATCCTTTCTGGTTATGATCCCATACACACTTTTGTCAGTTGGTTTTTCCACAATCAGGCTCGTTATCCGTTCATTCACCATTTTTTTCATTGCATCCAGGATCGAGGCGTCAGGATCAATGGTTATTAC
>DAOVSE010000082.1 GCA_030633595.1 Candidatus Altarchaeota archaeon | reverse complement strand
GGATTGTCTCTAGAGAATTCTGGGTATTGCGTTTTACATACTCGACTGGATTTTGAAAGATGAAATCGATATCACTCTCATAAATCATGAGGTCATCGACAATCTGGAGTATAGCCTCCCTAGAAATCGTTACATATGAGGGTGGTGATCCTTCCCTGACATCGATGAAGTCATTCCCCGCTTTCTTCAGCCCCTTACCATAACCCATTATCCGTTCGTATGAAACTATAAATCTGGCAAGTTCTTCACTTTCAATTCTCTTCACAAACTTTATCCGTTCACCATTACCGGGAATATATGAGTTGAGACTGCCAGTTATCAACTCACGCCTGCTTTTTATTGCGTCATTAGTTACCCTGTTTGTATTAACATTGTAAAGCCATCTTTCTAGTTTCCTGATGTTCTGAATTTCGGGAGAATTCTCATCTAAAGTAATTTCTGGCGATTTTCCAAATTCCTCTGACACACCCTCTCCCTTCGCACCCCTGCCCCCAAGAATAGACCACGCTGCCTCCAGCTTGGTCAGCATAACATTTGGGCCATAGAATTTACCATCGATCTCAAACAGAGATTTATCCTCAGAAACCTTTTTGAAATAGTCCTTGACCTTATCAAATTTCCCTGCAAGTTCTTTTTTATCGAGGGAAATAATTATAAATCCATGCTCATCTCTTGTTTCTTTGTAGGGGATTTTGTTTTTCTTCAGGGCTTTCCTAAAGTCCTTCGTCCATTTTACCTTCGGAACGGTGAATTTGATCGATGGGGATTTTGGGATTTCACTCATGCCCCAGACTAATTTCTTAAATGGGACCAAATCCCCCTTTTTTATCTTCTCAATATTTTCCTCTACTTCAGGGATTTCCTCAGCTATAGCCTTTAATCTATCATCTATCGACATGCCTCTTTCTTCTAATATTTCTCTGATCTTTTTCCGTCCTATTATTTCTCTCAGCGGATGCTTTGAATTTATCAGCATGTTTTTCTCTGCTTCGAGTATCTTTTTCTTTTCGTTGAGGAATCCCAGAGACTCGTCTTTAGACAGATCCGGTTCAAGTTCCTCTAATTTATGTAACTCAGCATCAGGGACATATCTTCTTAATTCATATCCGTACAATATCGTCCAGTAGATTTCTATGGCATTTGACTCATGCAGTTCCTTGAAGAATTCCATTACTTCATCAAAACCTACCCCGGCCTCTTCGAGTTTCTCTCTCTCGCTCTTTGAATATATGTCCAGCTTGCCATTCTTCTCTTTAACTTTCAGGTCGTATGTTTTGCCGTCACTGGTTGTTAGGGTTGCTTTTTCCTTCCTCTTATCAATCACTATTTCGACTGAGTTTTTATCTTTAGAGATGCTGATTTTTTTGCCGTCTTTGGATTTGCTGATTTTTGCATTTTTAGTCCATCCAATATCTAAACCCTCCCTGAGAAACTCTAGGAGTTTCTTTTTATCCTTTCTGGGGACATTATCCCAGCTAAACAAATACTTCTTTGATAATGTCTCCTCCAAGGGGTGGGTTGCTGTAAGAGGTCCTAACAGCTTATCAAATAAGTCATAAACCCCCGAATATTCGGGTGAACCATAAACATCAACGTATATCTCATAGAGTTTTGATATCCGTTCATTATATCTTTTTGCTATATCCTCTGGGGCTAAGACGCTCAGAATCTCTTCATACTCACCTCGCTCCTCGAATTCATCAACTTTACTTCTGATATGGTCTTTTACTAATTTCTTCAACCCCGATGCAGCAGTTGTAAGTTCTATTGTTCCCCTTGAGAGTATGTAGGCACCGTATATCAAAGAGATCAGTTTGATACCAGTATCTAAGGCGGGAGGCCCCGGAAGTTCTGAAAACTTATCTAATAGTAAAGGAACATAAGTAAGATGCCACCCAAACATGAAATATAAATACATTGCGCGACTCTCAATCCTTTCAAGCCGTCTTGAATCAGTCAATTCGCTGATTTCCTTTTGCCCGACATGTCTCTTGAAGAGATATGACATAAATCTGAATGTGGACATCTCCGATAATTTTACTACAGGGAAAAGAAGCGTCTTTGAAACATATCTTGTAAATATATCGCTCTCCTGCAGCGTCGACTCGACAGCTTCTTTGTAGGTACCCAATTCTTCCCCTAAATTCTCGTCAACAATCCCCTCATACTTTCTCCTATCCCTGTCCTTCTTCTTGAACCACGCTCCAGGACCTTCCAGATTAACATAACTCCAGAAGATGATGGACTTCTGGAACTGCTCCCGTATGCCGGGATCACGCAGGTTTTCTGCTAATTTAATCCCGGCCTTAATTTCATCTCTTTTCCTGTTTTTGCCGGATTTACCTGCTTTATATATTTTTCTGAAGAAAACACCTATTGTTTTATCTATAACAGGGAAGTGTCTGCTCCAGACTTCATATAATTTTTTATCTCTTTTTCTGCCTTCAAGTTTAGCTGCTTCATCTAATCCTGCGGTAATATCCTCTCCGAGAATCTCTTTAATCTTCTTCACAACCCCTCCAACAACTCCAACTCCCCGAATATACCCCAAAAATTCCTCCTGTGCATTCTCCTTAAAAATTCCATTAAAATTGGTTATCCATCCGAAATATTTTGGTTTTCGTATGAGAGAGTCCGAAAAGAGTATCATACAATCAGGGACAGAGATAGCATCTCCTGTTGTGAATTTTCTGAAAAATAACGCCTCTCCCAGTCTTTTCGAAAACTTGGAATGTTCCTTTATGTAGCTTATAACTAACTCCGATGCGTTTTTGATAGTGTGAGGTGCAAGATGATTTAACCGTAATTTTGAAACCTTTTCATAAAACTGCTCCTCATCGAATTCCTCAAGTTCCTCAGTGAAATTCTTTATTAACTTGTCTCTGTTCGCTTCATAATCCTCCCTGGAAATAGAATAAATCCCACTTTCATCAACCTCAAATTCGATTCCGTTTTCTTTTAGCCGTTTCTCCATCCCGGGAATTTCATCAACGAATTCCACAACTGCAGTATGCATTCCATAGAGAATTGACCTCACATTCAGCGGAATTCTATCGGAATTCATCAGTTCCTCAGATCTTTCATTCAGGTAGTTTTTTGCTTCGTTAAATTTCTTGAATAGTTCTATCCTTAGAATTCCATAGTGTTTCATCGCCGCCGCCTGAACTGGACCTGCTTCTGTGTCATCCTCCGTCAGCCCGATTGCCTGTTCCAGAATCTCATCCCTGCTTTGAAATTCAAGAGGTATCCTCGTCTTAAAACTCTCAGACTTAAGAGTCTTGCCTTTAAATTTCAGATAGTATTTATCTATTGTTTTTAGGTATGTGTTTCCAGCCCCTCTGATTTCGTTGCATATATCCTTGATGGACTCATAAGCCTCTATTCTTTCCTCCTCTGTGGTATCTGGATTTTCTATTATGTCGAGTTTTTCTTCAAGCCTTGGCAGCAGTTCTTCATTGACCTTAAAAAGAGGCTTGTATTCCGGGTAATAAGGGCTCTTCCTCAACTCTTGGAAGGGGATCCCAGCATATCTTCTTTTAATCCATGAAAACGACTTGTGTATCATCTCCAATCTCTTTCCCCTCAAATCTCCCGGACGCGTACAACCAGTGATAACTGATAGATAGGTAGCTGAATCACTGAAATAGTATCTGACCAGATCATAAACCCTCCCCCTGATGAATTCAAACTCTTCCCTACGACTCTTGTGCAATTTCTTGGAGCGTTCCAGTATCTCATCCAATTCCTTATCTTTAACCGCCCGATAGCTGCGGGCTAAATATTTCCTGCTGACCTCCCTATCAAATCCATCCTCGCCGTAGTAAACAAGTAGTATGAATTCGGACAGTGCGGCTATAGAATTCAGAACCTTATCCATTGGTTTGTCTTTAGCAAGTTCGCCGAAGGTCTGCATATCTGCACCAAGCTCCCAGAGTGCCTTGGTCACATCTTCCTCTAAATTCTCGCTTTCTGGAATTCCAAAGTTCTTGGCAATTTCTTTGAGGGTTTTCTCATCCAATCCATCGACATACTTTTGTATCTCTTCGTAATTCTTACCTTTACCCCCCATGTGTTTGCGTTCATGATTTGCAATATCTATCAACCTTTGCTTGAATTCCTCCTCGGAGAGGAATTTGCTGAGCCACTGCAAATTCTCTATGATGGTGTATGGGATGTAAAGTTTTCCGGAGAGGTCGGGCGTGATATGTGCGAATTGATCGGTTACCTCAACCTCCATATCCTTGAATTCCCCTCGTATTATTCCCCTAATCTCTTGGACGATCGGGAGTTTTTCATAGTCTTCTAGTTTTTTCTCACTTTTCTCAGTTAATTCATCGATCTCAAGGGTTTCTCCGTCCGAAGGTGTGAGGGTTGGACGGGATTCTTGTTGTTTTCCTTCTGTAGTGCCTAACTTCAGCTCTTCAATCGCCCTCTCAACAGCTTCAGAATCACCTACCCCCTGTTTAGCTTTAATTATGAAGTTCTCAGTAACCCCAGTTAGATAACCGATGTCGACCTCAATTCCCCTCCCCTCCAGTGTTCTTACAATTAAATCAGCAGTTTCTTTGGGATTTGGAACTTTTCCAGTTAATTTTTCTTCAACTATCTTTTTCTTCACATTGCTCATTTCCCCGAGCACTGCAGCGTGCTCGATATGCCATGTAATCGAGAACATTACTGCTTTTCTTCCAGTTACCCTCTCCCAATACTGATACACATATTTATTTAGAATCTCCTTTGTCAGAATATGTTTCTGAACAAGATATGCGAATATTTTCTCGGAAGACTTCTCATCGGATAGCTTTTTACGTAACTCACCGGTATCGGTGATGCCTTCATTGTAGAGTTCTTTGAGGCGTCTTTCAACCACCTCCCCGATTTCGGGATTCTTGATCTCGAACTTATCACTGGAATCCATATTTTCTGGAGTAATTTTCTCTTTAATTCCGTATTTATCCAAGACCGTCTTGAATGAATTAATATATGCCTCCAGAGGTCGGCGGTCAGTAAATCTGTCCCTTACCCTTAAAATGAACCGGATTAAGGCAGCTGCCTCACCCTCACTTAGGTCGTAATTCTTCTCTGTTTTGATGAAGCGTACTACAACCTCTGTCTTACCATCGGACACCTTCTCTATCCTCTCTAGGTCCACCCCATTTTCCCTAAGGATTTTCATACCTTCTTCGATCTCATCGGGAGTCAGGCGATATTCCAGGAGGATTCCTTTGATTTCCTCTTCTTCGGGAGATATCTGTGTTTTTTCTGTCGATTTCTTGGATTCGTCTAACATGCGAGACTCTCCTGTTTCCACCATTTCCCACAAATAGCTCTGGTAGCCCTTCTGAGAGGGTATGAT
>DAOVSE010000004.1 GCA_030633595.1 Candidatus Altarchaeota archaeon | reverse complement strand
TTTTTGTATTGTAGTGCCTAACTCCGCATGCTATTGATTTTCTGTAGTGCCTAACTTTTCCAGAGCAATGGTCTGTTGAATTTCCGAAGGAAATTCCTTTCTTTTTCGTCAACGTTTTTACTCAAAAGTGCTATGCACTTTTGGTAGCCAAAAATCTATGATTTTTGCGCTCTTTTGTAAAGAAAAAGGTTGTTGTAGTGCCTAACCACGCAGTCTTTCGCTTTTGATGTAGTGCCTAACTTTTCTCAAAACCCCAGAAAGTAGAGAATCGTCGGAACAAGTAATACGCCCACTCTATGCGTTCTCGAAACTCCGACTACCTGTTCTACATGAACTTTATTCTTCAAATATGATATCTTTTGAGGGGATAAAAACGTTATCCTTCTCTTCGATCTCCTCTATTATCTCCCTGACTTTGTCTTTATCGAGAATTTTGTACTTCCACAGCGCGGCCAAGATATCGCATAAATCAAAGCAGGTTATGCCTTCCCTGTTGCAATAATTAATTATTCTCTTCTCATTACTCAGGAAAACAGCCTTCCTCTCTTCGCATATTGCGATGGAATCCAGTTCACCGGGTCCGAAGGATTCTGGCAATTCAAGAGTGAGAAGTAATTCGTCCTTAGTTGGAATTACTATTTCGACCCTATGGTCATCAACCAAACGGAACAATTCCTCAGCATAGGGATAACCCCTGTCCCTGTCTACCTTAAGTTCCTGAAATACATTGGAGGAAATATACAGCGTATTGGTATTGAAAACTTTAAACAGCAGATCCAGCCCCTCTATTCTCATAAAGGTTGAAATAATATTCGTATCTATCAGAATCATCTCTATCCTCTGATCTTTCCCATCCTCTGGATCTGTTTATCTAGCTCTTTCTTGCTCTTCTCGGGAACCACTATTCTGATACCTCTATCCTTTAGAATTTCTTTAAACTCGATGGTGGTCATACCGGCCAATTCTGCTGCCTTGCTCAGGGTGACCTCTCCCTCCTTGTATAATTCAACGGCGGCAGCCAATCTTAACTGTATTTTCGACTCAAAGAAAGATCTCAATGCGTCTCTAACTACCTCCGATTTATTGGAATAATAACCAGCATTTACAATCGCTTTTATCTCCTTCTCATAGATTTTTGGTATACTGTAGGCACTTGGCATAATACATCACCTATTTGATAATATTTGATAATATATGATATTAGGGGCATATAAATAGCTAATCAATCTCTCTTCAAAACCCCAGAAAGTAGAGAATTGTCGGCACCAGCAGAACGCCCATTCCATGCGTTCTCGAAACCCCAGCCAATATCGGCAACAAACCTACACACGCCGATAATAAAGCCAGAAGAATGCCGAACCAGCCAGTGACAAGATAGACTAAAATCAATACCAGAAAAAGAGAGCCTATAGACAAATCTCTATAATTAATTCTACCCACAAACCTCATCGCCAACCTTCCGATTTTTATATGCAAAACTGTCGCAAAAACCGCGATAAAGGCAGTAGTCCCAATTAATAACAAGAGAGTATTAAGATCTAAATCCAGAACCTTCCCGACCATTGTTGCGACGCCACTTCTCGCGTTTTTTATTGTATAAAGAGAAACAAATGAAAATATCGCATCGGATGTATTTATCGCAGATACGGAAATGAGGAAATTCCTTACATCGGATCCAATTATCTCGTACATCAAAATCCCAATTTGGGAGGGGCTCATGGCGGGTAAAACACCGACAAACAATCCTCCCAACGCGCCTAAAAATCCAGATGAAACAAATTTCGGTTTTATCTTCATCGGAATAAATTCATCCTGCGGTACATTGCTTACTCCAGATTTTAACGAGAAAAAGATATTGCTTAAGCCAAATAAACCGACAAAGACCGGAAAAAGGACCTGAGTTGTGGATAAAATCTTCAGGTCGAACATCAAGATTCCCAGATAACCAGAGATGAGAAATACAGAGATGGCCCATAATATTCCCTCCTTTGTTTTCTCCCTGATTATCAAGAAGATAACTGCTATGATAAGGACATATACAATAAAACTTCTCATTCCAGAATAAATCATCGGAATTAGAATTAATACAGGTAAAAGCAACAGGAGGGCAAAACCCAAGCCGAATAAACTTCCGAGAGCCGTTAATTTTACGGCCTCCAAAGCCCTTCCCTGGAGCAATAATTGATGTGTCGGCAGAATACTCAGGGCAGTTTCTTCCTCCGGAACCCCAAGGAATATTGCGGGGATGAAGTCCAGAAAGGTATGGGTTATGGCCATCCCAACCATGACAACCGCAAACTCTAATGGAGATATCGAGAGCGATGGAAAGATCGAGAGTCCGAGTATTGCGATAGTATTAACATGAAGCCCAGGTGTCAGACCCGTAATAACCCCGAGCAAGCAACCTAAAATCGCGAACACAAGAAATTCTAACATGTAAATTATTTACTTTTAGACTTATTTAAATATATTTAGAGAATTAGAAAGAGAGTATTTATTCCTAAATACTCTAATAATTTTATTGTAAAATCTTTCTATGTTGGTGGCTGAAAAATGGTAGATTTAGCCTTTTTACATAAGGACCCTGGGATGAAGGTATTAAAGAGCGACAGTTCTACGGAGCGTTTCAATGTCGATAAGATAATCTCAAGCTGTATGAATGCCGGCGCTTCTTCGACCATTGCATCAGAGGTCGCTTCCGAGGTTTCAGAGAAAGTTTATGATGGGATAAACACTCATGAAATTCGTGCAACGATCTATACACAATTAAGGAAGAGAAATCTGAAATTGGCAGAGCGTTACAAGTACAGGGCAAAACTAAGGATTAGAACATCGAAAACGACTCTGGATCATTTTGACAGACAGAGAATAGTAGATTCATTAATCAAAGAGACAAAACTGGACCAGAGATTGGCGGAGATAATAGCCAAAGACGTCGAAAAGGAACTCGGGAGGATGCGCTTAGATTACGTAACTGCTCCTCTTGTACGTGAAATTGTGAACGTTAAACTTCTGGAGCATGGATTGGAGGGTCACAGGGCTCGCTATACACGACTTGGAATGCCGGTCTATGATGTTAAAGATTTAATTGAAAAACCATCCAAGGAAAACGCCAACCTGCAGTATAACCCAGAGACAATACATAAGTTAATGGCAGACCAGATTTCCAAGGAGTATGCTCTGATCAATATTCTACCAATAGATCTGGCCGATGCTCATATGAACGGCGAGATGCATATCCATGATTTAGACTACTTCACCAGACCATTTTGTGAGAACCATGATATGAGATTCTTTTTATTAAATGGATTCAAGGCAGACGGAATAGGTAATCATACCGCGGTAGCGGGACCGGCAAAAAGGCCCGAAGTGGCGTTCTTACATGCAACAAAGGTTCTTGCTGCCTCCCAAACCAATTGTGCTGGGGGCCAGGGATTTTCCTATTTTAATACCTTCTTAGCACCCTATGTGGAGGGTTTGAGCTATGATAAGACGAAGCAACTAGCACAGATGTTTATCTACGAGATGTCTCAGATGTACGTCGCTCGAGGGGGTCAAACCGTCTTCTCCTCTATCGATTTTGACCTATCACTCCCCAAGGTTTTTAGGGATATCCCCGCTGTTCTCCCCGGGGGTAAGATAAAAGAAAGGGTTACCTATGGAGATTTTGAGGATGAAGCCAAAAAATTATTACTTGCGATGACCGATGTATATCTGGGGGGGGATTATCGAGGCAAGGCATTTGTCTTCCCCAAATTTGAGGTTCAGATTGATCCTAATGAGCTTAATGGAAATGAAGAGATATTAATGAAAATATCCAAATTAGCTGCCAAATATGGAACCCCCTACTATATTATCAAACAACCACATATGCCCAAACTTTCTGCTTATCAATGCTGTGCCTATCTGATGCATCTGGATTATGACCTAAAAGAGGGTGATCTAGAGTTCGGGGGATTAAGAAATGGGGGAATGCAAGTAATCAGCATTAATCTACCTCAGATAGCCTATGAAGCAAAAGATGAAATAAAATTCTTTGAATTGCTGGAAGAAAGAATGAATAAGGTGAAAGAGATCTTACTTCTAAAGAAAGATTTAATAGAGAGGGAACTAAAAAGTGGACTCCTCCCCTTTTTATCACAAGAGGTTAATGGAAGAAGATATCTGGAGCCCACTAGACAGAAATATAATATTGGGATGATAGGGGCCAATGAAATGACCCTGGCATTTACTGGGAAGGAAATTCATGAACCGGAGGGGTGGAATTTTGCTTTAAAAGTATTCAGAAAAATGCGTGAAATTACTGATGAATTTAAGGAAGAAACCGGTTTAAATTTCTGTTTAGCCAGGACCCCGGCAGAATCCTCGGCTGGAAGACTTGCAAGAATTGATATTTCCAGATATTCGGACAAGGCCGTGTACAATGGTGAAAAGGAATCTGCTTACTACACAAATTCTTTCCATGTGAGACCCAATGCAAATATCCCCTTGTGGGAGAGATTATCTATAGAGAGTCCTTTTCACCCTATAACTACGGGGGGTGCGATGAGTCATGTTTGGCTGGGTGAATCTAATCCCAATCCAGAAGGAATTTTGGAATTAACTAAGAAGATTATTTCTAAAACCAAAATTCAGTACTTTGCATTTACCAAGGATATTTCGGTATGTAATTCTTGCAATAACATCTTTGGTGGTTTATTAGATAAATGCCCAAATTGCGGGAATAAGACTATGGAGTGGTGGTCTAGGATCACTGGATATTATCAGAACATTTCTGGATGGAACGAAGGTAAGAAACAAGAGCTGAAAGACAGGCAGAGATATGGGGTTTCTACATAGGATGCATCAAATTAACCAAAAGGTTAACTTTTTTTAAATGCGAAGACTCGGCAGCGCAAAACTACGTGGATCTTATGAGTCCCGGCGGACCCGGGCCAAGGGCTGCATTCAATCTCGCTGGGAAATATGAGTTGGTTGGGTGAAAATATTTCAGGAGAATTAAATTAATATAATTTACTCCAGAACATGTCTTACAAGAAGAAACCGGGTTGTGAGATTCAAAAGGCAATGCAGAAGACAAGAAAATTTTCCGAAGGAAAATTTTGTGGCTTTAAAATTTCCGAAGGGAATTTTAAAA
This sequence comes from Candidatus Altarchaeota archaeon, assembly GCA_030633595.1. GTDB lineage: Archaea > Altiarchaeota > Altiarchaeia > IMC4 > QMZM01 > QMZJ01. Next base: position 25,825 of record DAOVSE010000004.1, on the reverse strand, counting down.
TGCGACCGATGTCCAAGGAGCTATGTCTCATCTGTAAGGGCGGTAGAGCCCTCTGTGGAATCTCTCCATGTCCTTTACTACAGAGAATAAGAATCCAGCTTCCAATTCAGAAAAAATTATCCAAGGACCTCTTCGGTCCATCCCCCTCTATATTCGTTGGACATCAAGGATATCCTGATGTCTTTCTGGGACCAATGACCTCTCTTGACCCAAAAAACGCCTCCCTGCTGGATGACCCCTCAAGGTGGTATGGCTCTGATTTTAATGAGATTATCAGAATGAGATCCCTCTTGGTGAGATCCAAGAGAAGACAGGGAATAAGGGAAAGAACAGAATTCATCGAGAAATCTATGGAATTGGCATTGGCGACAAAACCCACGGATATAGAGGTAGAATTTAATAAAAAACCGATCTATAGTATGAGATTCTCTCCGATAAGCCAGCCCATGGGCCCATCCGGGGTCATAGAGAGATTCAAGATAACAGAGAACCCGAAGATCCCGAAGAAGGTAGATTCAGTAGTTTCGGATGAAATTAAGGCGGTGGATGCTGTCTTTGAATTGTACAAGAACAAATTTGACGTCTACTATCTGACGACGGTGCTTTCTTCAGGTGCAATGGGCATGCATGAAAACAGGAAGCTTGTGCCCACGCGGTGGTCGATAACATGCGTTGATGACATAATTGCCAAGGAATTGATGAAGGAAATAAGGGATTTTCCGGAGATCAATGAATTTCTCGTCTATGAGAATACATACCTCGAAAACCACTTCGAAATTCTAATGATCCCTGGAAAATGGGAGTTCGAGCAATTTGAGGCGTGGGCTCCAAAAACGCTGTGGACTTTGGCTCATGAAAAACCAGTAATCCAGGAAGAATACGAGAGCTATAAGGGCAGAACTCAATATGCATTTAAGGAGGGCGGAGGTTATTACGCCGGAAGAATTGCAGCAGTGGAGAAACTCTACAAGATGAGAAAACAGGCGAGGGTTGTAATCTTCCGTGAAATCTCCGAGGGATACGTGATTCCGGTTGGCGTGTGGGAGGTAAGAGAGAACGTCAGAAGGGCGTTGGAAAAGAATCCGCAAAAATTCGGCACGTTAAAAGACGCCCTTGGTGACATAAAGTCGAGGTTGAGGATTCCAATTAGTGAATACATAAAACGGGGTGAAATTTTGAAACAACGACGAATTAACGAATATATCTAACTTACCCTCTCGCGCACTTTATCTTTTCCTCTTCTTTCACATACGCCACGATTATATCCGATTTTGTTAGAATTCCAACCATTTTTTTTGGCTTTTTCTTATCAACCACGGGAAGCCTGCCAATGTCTCTCTCAACCATCTTGTGCAAGGCATTGTAGAGGGTTTCATCACTATACGTTACAACCAAGTTATTGGATGATATATCTCTTATCTCCTTTGTATCCCTCTCACTTACTGGAACACCTGTTACGTCCCTAGCTGTTATAATCCCTACAATATCTCCTTTACTGATTACTGGATACCCCAGGTGTTTGTACTTGTCTATTAAAGATAAGACACGGCAAACCTTATCTTTTGGAGAAACCGTCATAACAGCCTTTGTCATGGCATCTTTTACATGCAATTTTTCTAGAATATCAATACTTAATTCATGTCTATGCGCCGGGGAATCTGCCCTCGTTGGAACCTGATTTTCATAGATCGTCCACCTGGTTGTAATGACATAGGAAATTGCTTCAGCCAACATTAATGGAACCAATAATGAATAGGAGTTTGTCATCTCACACACCATAATTAGTGTTACGATTGGAACGTTTGCAACCCCGGCAAAGAAACCGGCCATACCAACAAGAACACAGGCTGATGGTTGTGTAATGATCTCTGGGAATAGAGAATAAGATATATTTCCAACAGAGCCCCCAATCATTGCCCCAATAAACAGAGATGGGGCAAAAACACCGCCACTACCACCAGAGCTTATAGTAAACGATGTAGCTAAAATCTTAGCAAATATCAATACGATCATCAGAGATAATACTAACTTGCCGTTTATAGCCTCCTGAACCCAACCATAACCCGTGCCGAGAACCTGTGGATAGAACAATGCCAATAAACCGATCATAAATCCGCCGATTGCAGGTATAAAGTGTTTCGGAATTCTTATTTTTCTGAATAGATTATCCCTTAATCCATAGAATACCTTCACATATATCATCCCGATTAACCCGCAGATGATACCTATAAGTGCATAGCATAATAGTTCTACCGGATGGGTAAAATTATATTCCGGCGTGGTAAAAATCGGGGCCCAACCAACTATAGAGCAGAAAATAGAATATGCTACAATTGACGATATAACAGCTGGAATTATGCCCTCCACCTCATAATCGCGTTTATACAGGACCGCCATGGCGAACAATGCCCCTCCCAATGGGGCCTTAAATATACACCCAATTCCAGCTGCAACGCCACAGATAAGCAGTATCCTCCTATCCCTCTCACCCAGTTTTAATATATCAGCTAGGAACGAACTAAAACCGGCTCCTATCTGGGCAATAGGTCCTTCTCTTCCAGCCGATCCACCAGAGCCTATGGTTATTATGGATGCGATCGTTTTAACAATGGGGACCCTCTTCCTTATCCTACCCTTATGTATGTGAAACGATTTAATTACCGCATCTGTGCCATGCCCTTCCGCCTCCGGAGCCAGGGAATAGACAATAATCCCGGAGATTAATCCGCCTATTGTCGGGATTATCAGGAGGAGGTAATTCATGCTGCCATTCATGGAAAATTCATGTTCAGAGGATTCCCCGCCCGATAATGGCGGATGAAACCCGGCTATATCCCCGAGAAGAAGGGAACTACAATAGTTTAATCCAAGGTAGAAGATTACAGAACCCGTACCAGTTAATATTCCAATTATTACTCCATAGGTCAGCCACTTTCCCATATACTCTATGTTTAACTTTTTTAATTTACTTAGACCGTAACTTGAATATCCCATCTTGTAATTTATAATAATTGTTCATGAGGAAAAATAAATCGGCGCCAGAGGAATTTATTTATCTATCAATCCATTATTCCCGGATATTTCTTTATCTCGTATCTCAGGAACAGGGGGAATATAATCGTTGTCAATATCGCCACGGCAACAATAACCGAAAAGACATCGGTTGCACAATGAATACCACATCCACCAATCTCGCACTCATTAATCAACAAAGGCAATGCCACAGATGCAATAACGAGCTCTATCGCCCCCCTCGAATTCATCCCCCAACCGATCAGATACAGCTGTTTGAAATTTAAATCTGTAAGTGGTTTCGCGAGTAAACTGCCCATCAGTTTACCCACTATAGCTATAACCAGAACAGAGAAGAGAAGCAGATGGTTTTCCTTAATAAACAGGGAATTGACATCGAAATGCAGACCAATACTGAGAAAGAAAAAGGGCACAATCAGACCCAGACTTACTATCTTGAGGTCGTTTACCATCTTATGTTCTTCTCTTCTATCCTTTATGGCTAATTGCATGATTATTCCAGCCATTAGTGCACCCAAAATGGTCCCCAGACCCAGGAACTCTGATATAATTGCTATGGAAAGGCCCAGGATTATTATGGTCATAAATTCAGAGACTTCTGACCTCTCCTTTTGAATGTATTCCACCACCCCGGGGATGATCTTGAACAGGAGGTAGGAGAGTATAATGAATATGATAAATTCTATAGGCAGCAACATCAATTGAAATAAACCCCCCATGCTTTGATTTAACCCTTGAAATAGGGAAACATTCTGGATCAGGAAAGAGGCTAAATGAGATGGCTCAATCCCCGGAGCTAAGATTAGAATACTGCTCAGGAAAATTACCCCTAAGACATCATCAATTGCCCCCGCCCCGAGCATGATCTCCCCAACCTTGCTGTTGAGTTTTCCCTCTTCCATTAGCACCATACTCTTTGTTCCCTCGGCCGTTATGGACAGGCAAGCTCCAACTATAAACGCTACCGTATCTGATGATCCAAAGAATAGTTTCATTAAAAAGAACCCCAGGATAAATGGGGTAAATGACGCAAAAATTCCTATGGCTCCAACATCCCTGGAAACCCCCCTCAATTTTTTCAGATTTATCTCCAACCCTACCAAGATAAGTAGGAATATAATTCCCAGATCTCCGAAACCTTTAATTATCAATGCAATTGGATCTTCCATTTCAATGGCCTCGAGAAAATTACCCCACGGAAAGATAAAATCTGCGAAGAATCCAAGTATTATTCCGGCAAAGATGAGACCAACCACTCTTGGGTATTTTAATCTATAGAATATCTCAGACATCAGAAATGATACAAGTAAGCACAGGGTAAAGATTATCAAAAACTCGTCCATAATTATATCTTATGTGATTTCCTTTTATAAACTATAGAGGCTAAGAGAATCAAAACGGGAAATACCTCCAATCTACCGATCCACATTAAAAGGATTAATATTATTTTTCCTATATCTGGAATGCTAAACCAAGCATCACTACTCAGGTAGGTAGGACCTACGTTACTAATGGCAGATAAACTAACAGATACAGATTCATAACCCCCATAACCCAGTGCAGTAAAGACTAATATGCCGATCAATGTTATAATCAAATATGCTGCTAAGAACGATATGACATATATTATCTCATCATAGTGAATTGATTTATCTCCCAGTTTTAACCTTACTACGGCCGTTTTTGGGAGTATAGCCTTCTTGATAGAATGAACTATTGTTTTAAGGATGGCAACCGCCCGTAATACCTTTATTCCACTACCCGTTGAACCATAGCTTCCTCCTATGAGCATTAAAATCAACAAAATTGTCTTAGATAAAAATGCCCATTCACCTATATCGGCCGTTCCAAAGCCAGTTGTTGTCATAATCGATACCGTTTGAAACAGGGAAATCTGGAAATCACCCAAGCCAGGATCCGAGATATAAAGTTCATAAGAGCAGATAACAAATCCGACTACCAGCAACATAATCATATATCTGAATTCTATATTCCGGAATAAATGACTTGGTTTTCCTTCGAAGGCTCTGAAGTGAAGTATAAAGCTTGTACCTCCGACCAACATGAAGATAATTATTATTAATTCAATAACTGGATCATGGAAGTATCCAATGCTCTCCGAGTGGGTTGAAAAACCACCGGTAGGTAGTGTAGTGAGTGAATGATTTACAGCATCAAATATGGTCATTCCCCCTAAAAACAGCAATATAAAACATGCAAGAGTATACAAACCGTAGATCTTCCATGTCTCTATTATAGTGCTCTTTATGCTTGGTTTTATCTTCAAACCACCAACCTCTGACGAATAGTACTCGATGGCAGCAGTACCCTTTCTCAGGAAGACAATCATTGCCAGCACGATAATTCCAACACCACCAATCCACTGGGTTAAACTCCTATAGAAAAGGACGTCTCTTTTACCATCCAAAAGTTCCTCTGGAAACTGAATCATAGTCATCCCAGTAGTTGTCAAGCCAGACATCGACTCAAAGAAGGAATCCAAGGGACCTAAAGTACCGCTCAGGGCATAAGGAAAAGCGCCTATTAACGCGACAATCAACCACGCAATTGAAACGGTTATCATCATGTGTTTTGTTTTTGAGGGGACATCTAATCTTACCTTTTTGAACCCAAGGTACAATAGATACAAAATCAAAGCGGGAATTACGAATACAGAGATTCTCTTCACAAGAAAAAAAAGATCATAGCTCTTTGTATAGTAAAGCGTCACAAGTATCGGAATCAGAAAAACAAATGAAGCAATCCTGCATATCTCTCCTAGGTCACGAGATGCGATCTTTATATCCTCTGTGTGAATGGCTAGCATTTGGATTAATTATGGATGAAAACATTATAAATTAAAAACAACCTTCAGAAAGGTTGACACACAAGACTCTTGGTCTTGAGTGTGTCCGACTTTAGTCGGCCACATCATCAAAACGGGGTTGTGGGGTCTTCGACCCCACAGACCGCATTTTACGAATTTAATATTCATATACTCCTTACACGATTAAAAATGCCAACCGTAGAATTTGACTTTCATGAATTAATAGCTCTACTGGGGAAAGAATTTAAACCGTCGGAGCTGAAAGACAGGATATCGATGCTAGGCGTCGATCTGGAGAGTATAGATTCAGAGAGGGTAGTAATGGAGGTCTTCCCAAACAGACCGGATTTATTGAGTATTGAAGGGTTTGTGAGGGCATTGAAGGGAATGTTGGGTATAGAGACGGGTTTCATGGAGACAAAAATCTTGGATTCTGATGTAAAATTATTCATCGACCCTTCTGTGTCTTCAGTCAGACCGTGTATTACTGCCGTTTTAGTTAAAGAAATATCCCTAAATGGTGAAAGGCTTAAATCCTTAATGGATCTACAGGAGAAGTTACACATAACCCACGGAAGGAACAGAAAGAAGGTATCTATCGGCGTTCACGACACGAAGAATGTAAAACCGCCATTTTTATACAAGGCTGTAAAGCCAACCGAGATTTCCTTCATACCGTTAGATATGAACGAAAGGATGAATCTAAAACAGATTCTGCAGAGGCATCCTAAGGGAATCTCCCATAGATGGATCCTTGAAGATTTCGACAGATACCCAATAATTGTGGATAAAAATAAGAACGTTCTCTCATTTCCACCGATAATAAACGGCGAATTAACCAGATTGACGGAAAGCACAGAGGAGATATTTATAGAGATAACCGGCTTAGACGAAAAGGCGATAAACCAGGCACTGAATATTGTCGTTACTTCCCTTGTGTATCGCGGAGGAAAAATCTATTCGGTTGAAATCAAAAAACTGTAAAGATAAAAATAAAGGAAGAAAGGCTACTTTGATAGCCAGTCTCCCACTACGACATACCTGAAATCCTCGCCCTGGTAACACTTATAAGCACCGTACAGACCGTATAATGCTGCTACTAACCACAAAGGTAGGAGCAGCAGGTAAAGGATTGCTCCAACTCCAAAAGTTACTATCGTTAAAACAAACATAAAAATACCCAGAACAAAGCTCACAGCAACAACCACTATCTGATAGACCAAAGCTTGTTTCGCCTGGAATTCAACATACTTGGATTTATCCTTCTGAATAAGCCAGATAACTAATGCGACAATCACCGTAATAATTACCCCGGCGTGCGCAATAGCGGCCATCAGATTATCGTCCTTATCTTTTGGTTTTTCTGTCTCCATTAATATCACCTCTATATTGTTTATTATTTATTTGTTTTTATTAAAAAAGCCACAGACTATGGAATAACATCTGCTACAACATCCAGAGATATATTGGCTTTTTATTTTAAGAATTCATATTATTCTACGTGGAAATTATAGAGATAAATGATGTCAAAATAAGGTGATAATATGGCAGATGAAACAAAGAAAAAGGACCCGAACACGGGTATGATACTTGAGATAATATGTGCTTTTTTTGGTCTTTTAGGTGTTGGACACATATGGGCCGGCAATATTACAATTGGCTTAATTGCGTTAGTAGTTTATTTAGTTGTCTTGATTATAGAATGGGTCTTTATAGTTCCTCTCTTAGGGGCTGTGACGGCTGGGCTTGGTTGTTGTCTATATATATTCTATCCCCTTCAGAACTTGATTGTGGGAGTCATCTCAAGCCTTTTTGTTAAGAAGTATATAGAGGAATCACAGGGAGGAAAATCTAAGTAGTAATTTTGTCCTCTATCCATAGAAAAAACTTCAGTAGTAAAGTATAGAAGAAGTATGCAGATGAAATCCCAAAGAGAAAGCCAGTAACTGCACGCATCGGATTCGTGCTGGCTCTCAGCCCGAAAAATTGCGTAAACCCATCGATCAGCAGTGGTAGTGCTAATAGAAAATAAATTTTTAAGCTGATCAGCGGTTTATCCATCCTTTGCATTCTCCGACTATAGAGTGTCAATAATGTGATCATATTCCCGAAGTAGATAAACGTGCATCTGGCACACACGGCAAGCTTATGTCCGAGAATGTGAAAGCTTCTATCATCCCACTGATGACATGCCGTTGAATATATTCTATAGATGATATCTGATATTAATACCAATATGGGATTATCTGATGACGCAAGTACGGGCGTTAAGACAATAAGCAGAAAATTAAATGCGAAAAACAAGAGGAAAGTGTAATATATGATATGTGCAGTGTTCCATTTCTTGTAATCCATCATTTTTGTTATTTCATAAAAAAGCCACAGACTATGTCATTATAAACTGGCAACAGATATAATGGCAGAACGCCCCCAAATAATGCTCCGGTTATAAACCTGATTGCATTGGTGCTTTCATAACCAGTTATTAGCTGTATCCCTCCATCCAAGCCTATAGGTATAATTGCCAAGATTAGAAGCCACTTTCCCGGGGTTTTTTTATTATCAATCTTCAGGAATAGCGGATAAATCAGGGCAGTTATTAAAGCACCGGAATAGATACCAGTACATCTGGAACAGACGGCCAGTTTGTGGTCAAACAGAAAGAGGGACCTCTCCGGAAGCTGATGGCACGTTCTGGAGAAGGCAAAATATAAGAGATCTGATGCGAGAACATCACCAGTACTGGCAAAATACGGCGCCGCGATAATTAGCGAGCACCAGATGACTATTGGGAATAAAAAAAACAGGTAGATTATTATCCTCGGTATTGCCATCCCATTAAATTATAAAAAAGAAAGAAGAAAAAGAGGGCTATTTCCCCAAGAGCTTCGCCCCTATCACTCCGCCGATTGCACCGAAGATTACGCCTAAAACAAGATTAAGTACAAAACCAATCACTATTGCTAAGAATCCTATGGCTGCAACCCCTGTTGCTTCTATTCCACTTCCTTGAAAGGCCTGTTGCATTGCAGCGAGATCTACACTTACTCCGAGCAATACCAATACCACTGAAAAGATAGTAGCTATTATTGCATAAAAGACGCCACTCAATGCACCAATAATCGCTCCGTCCTTTAGCTCTATTTTACTGACGTCCTTCTTCAACAAATAAACCGCAAGAACACCACCACCTGCGAGCCAAAGGCAGCATGCAAGGTTTAACATCTGAACAATCGGTATCAAACCAATAACTGTCGTAAAAACCGCCACGGCAGCACCTGCAATGGCTGCAGGTACAAACATTTTATTAATCTCTACCATATTTTATCACCTCATTTGAATTTTTGTAGTGTTATGTATTTCTATGATATCTATAAAAATCCATATGGGCTATAATTTAACAGTACAATGAAAATAAAGAGGGTAGAAACAAAATCCTTTGCGATATCTGAAAGCTCAGAAAGGAGGGCTGAGAATAGATTTAAAAGAGGTGCACAGTTTTCCGAGGGGGAGACGGAGATAATAAAATCCTACAGACCTTTAGCCAAATTTAAGGTTTCGAGGATGGAGGAGATTCGCAAGGGCATTTTTGGGAAGCAGAAGACCTATGAGACAAGAGACAACTATTTTTATGTTGATCTGAACAATGCAGATCTATATTATTTGCATAAACATAATGTAAAAAGATTAGACATCCTGGGAAGGATAATTGAACTTCCCCGGGAATCTGTCAGACTTTTAGGAAAACTTATGAGAACGGGCTTTATATATCTAGATGAACTGGACAAAAATTCCATATTAGACCTGGCGAGTCTTGGCTATATCAAAAAATATAAATCCACACTGCTTTTGCTTTTTAAGACTATCTGGGACGAGCTAAATCCAGAAGAGAAAAAGAAGACCGCCGTAAAAGAAAGGGTTAAGGCAACCACTCACATACCTAAATTTGACGATAAATACTATGATCTCTCTTCATCTCTTGTAGAAACAGATATTATTGATGATATATATTCAAAGGATGCTATTAAACATTCCATAGATGACCTCTCTCAGTTACTTTCTGATCTATTTGATGCTAAGGTTGTTCTGGCAGGTGTAACCTTTATGCCCTATCTAACGGCCGTGTACAGGAGGGCAGATAAGCACAGGACTAAATCACCTGAGTGGTATTTCCCAATATGTTTTACTCACGATCTTCAAGCGAAAAAGAAGGAGGGTGTAAAGCTAAGACCAATAGCACTAAGCACTGCAATTGACGCAGAAGGTTCAATACCTGTTGAGGGAACGACGATAAATTTCTCTGATGTGGGTGGTCTAGAGCACGTTAAAGGGGAGATAAGAGAGGCTATAATCTATCCATTAACAAAACCAGATTTAGCCAAGGAATTTGGAAAGAAGGGCGGTGGAGCGATTCTTCTTTATGGCCCCCCCGGCTGTGGTAAGAGCTATATAGCGAAAGCAACGATAGGGGAGTGTGGAATACCCTTCTTTAATGTAAATATCAGCGAGATAGTTAGCAAAGGGGTTGATGTAGAGGCAGAAAGCCTACACAAGGTTTTTGTGGAAGCGGCAAAGAATTCTCCATCTATAATCTTCTTTGATGAGCTTGAAGCGATCGGTGGGCGAAGAACGGGAGCAACAGAATATGCTGAGAAGATGGGGATCGATCAATTTCTGACAGAGGTGGACGGCGTTGAGAGCTTAGGTAAGGATGTATTGATCATTGCGGCAACAAACGCTCCGTGGAACATCGATCCCGCACTGAGAAGGTCCGTTAGATTTACAAGCCATATATTCATCCCTCCCCCCGATATAGAAGCAAGAGAAGAAATCTTTAAGATTCACACAAGGGATAAGCCAATAGCCAAAGACATAGACCTTAAAAAATTATCTGAACTGACGGAGGGCTATGCATCATCCGATATAAAGGCGATCTGCGATCTCGCCACAGAGATCCCATGGGGAGAGGCATTAAAAGGTGCCAAAGAGAGAAAGGTCGAAACGCGTGACTTCCTGGAGGCTATAAAAAAACAAGAATCATCCCTGATACCCTGGTTCAAGATGGCTCATAAAGAATTGAGATATAGTGGTGAGGAAATACTTTTTGATGACTTTGCAAAATACATACTAAAATATGGCGGAGGTGTTGATCAGGTTGAAAAACCAGAGATAAACTTTTCTGATGTTGGTAACCTAAAGGAGGCAAAGGAAGAGATAAAGAAATGTATTGTCTATCCTCTAATGAAACCAGAGCTTTCCAAGGAATTTAAAAAAGAGGTTGGTGGATCTATACTTCTTTATGGCCCCCCAGGATGTGGTAAAACGTATATTACAATGGCCACGGCAGGCGAGTGTAATGTTGCATTTTTTAATGTTAAACTTACAGATATACTTTCTGAAAAAACTGGTGAATCGGAGAGGAACATTCAGGAGATCTTTGAACGAGCGAATAGAAACGCGCCAGCCATCCTCTTCTTTGATGAACTCGATGCTATTACAGGGAGAAGGGATCAGTTGGATACAGAGACAGGGAAAAGGCTCATAGATGCGTTCCTGACGGAGATGGATGGTTTTAAGAAGACCACAGGCTTAGTTATTATCGGAGCAACAAACGCCCCCTGGAGCATCGATCCAGCACTGAGAAGATCAGAAAGGTTCACAAAACAGATACTCATTCCACCACCAGACCTAGAAGCAAGGGAAGAAATCTTCACGATTCACACAAGGGATAAGCCAATAGACAAGGACATAGACTTTAAGAAATTGGCTGAATTAACCGAAGGCTATGCATCCTCAGATATAAAGGTGATCTGCGATTTCGCCTTAGAGATCCCATGGGAAGAGGCATTAAAAGGTGCCGAAGAGAGAAAGGTCGAAACGCGTGACTTCCTGGAGGTAATTAAGAAGTACAGAACATCTTTAATACCATGGTATCGCTCGGCAGAGAAACAAATCGTGGAGAGTGATGAGGAAGATCTATATGGAGAGCTTCTAGACAATATTAAGAAATTTAGCAAGATACTAAAATTCGAAGAAATTCTGCAAGAAGAAAAATCAAAACTGGGCCTGCCTTCTAAAGGAGCAAGGAATGAAATAGATCGCCTCCTGAGGGGGAAAGAGGGGATAGAAAAGAAGATCGAGAATGCAAAATCGAGATATCATGAGGGACAACTGGGGGAAAATGCATTTAGAAATATTCTAGAGAAATACGAAAAACAATTAATAGAAATTAATGTAAAGCTGGAGATATTAAAAAAAGGGTAAAAGGATAAAATAGCTATATTTTTCTGTATCTATCCATAACCATGTCCCATGTTGGTAGGTTTGTCTGACACCCCCAACTCTCAACTATGAATGAAGCCGTTGCATTTCCAATCCTTACGGCATTATAGGTATCAAATTTCCTTATATGGGCAGCGATAAATCCAGCATTAAAGGCATCTCCAGCGCCAGAGGCATCCACAACATTGGTTTTAAAAGAAGGAACATTTATCTCGGCGCCCTTGGAATATATATTACAGCCCCCACCCCCCCGGGTAATGAGGAAAATCTTGGGCCCTATATTAAAAGTCAATTTAAAGCCGATGCCCCTCAAATGTTGCAGCTCGTGATGATTTAAAACCAGAACATCTGTATTCTTCAATATCTTATAAAATTTCTCAGGGACCTTTTTAAATCTGAAAACACCATAACCGGGATTGTAAACCAGGAATTTATTTCTGCAATATCTCGCCACACTTCTCTGCAGACCCAGATAGGTTCTCGCCATATAAACACATTCAACATTCTCAATATCCTCCCTGTCTAATTCAAGATCCCTCTTGAGGTCTAATTCATCTAACTTTTCAGTAACGCCCTTATAGAAAAAGCTGATCTGATTTCCATCCTCTTTAAAGAATATGGACCTGGTTGTATCACCGAAGATTCCCTTCAGATGGAGCTTTATCCCCAGATTTTCCATATATTTCCTATAATCTTCGGCATCAGTACCAATAACACTCACCAGACCTGTCCTTAAGCCCAGGGCCCTGGCAACAACAGCGGTATTTGCACCCATCCCTCCATAAAATTTTCTAGATCCGACAACATCCGATGCATTATTGAGCCTTGGAATCTTATCTACCTCATAGAAGTGATCTATTGCAGTATCACCAAAAACCAGAAGATCTATTTTATCCGATCTGCGCATATATTTAATTAGAAATAGGATAAATTAACAGAATGAAAGTCGTAATCTCGGTCGGAGGATCAATTCTGGTTCCCAATGAAATAGATGTAGACTACATGCATGAACTGGCGGAATTAACAAACAAACTCTCGGATAGACATCAGATCTCCATCGTAACCGGCGGCGGGAAAACGGCGAGAAAGTACATAGAACCCGCCAGAAGATTTGGAGCTTCAGAAATTTTCTGCGATCTGATCGGGATTACAGCGACAAGATTGAATGCAAGGCTTCTGGCTGCCGTAATCGGGGAAAAGGCGAATTTGGAACCCCCGAAGGATTTCATAGCTGCCTTAAAGGCGATGAATTTTGGAAAGATAGTGGTTATGGGTGGAACTCATCCGGGACATTCTACAGACGCGGTTTCGGCATTACTGGCAGAATACATCAATGCCGACCTGCTGATAAATGCAACAGACGTTGACGGAATCTATGACAAGGATCCCCAGAAATACAAAAATGCGAAGATGTACGAAAAGCTCTCAGTCGAGCAATTGGTTGATATGGTGAAATCCTACTCCCTCGGCGCAGGAAAATACGAGCTAATAGATATTCTCGCAGCTAAGATCATCCAGAGATCGAAGATAAGAACAATTTTTCTGAACGGAAGAAATCTAAAGAACATGAGAACTACAATAGAAGGAAAGAAATTTATCGGTACTGTAATTGAGAACGGTTAGAAATCTATTTATATATATATGTATGCATATATATTAACATGACAAAGGTTGTATCTCTATCTGACGTGGCTTATGCGAGATTATCTACACTGAAGGATAAAAAGGAATCCTTCTCAGATGTGGTGATAAAGATAACTGAAAAGAAGAAACCACTAACAGAATTTGCAGGGAAATGGAAGGGAGATAAAAAAGAGCTTACTAAAATTTTTGATGATATACTGAGAGAAAGGGAAAAGATCAAACTCAGTGAGGTTAAGTTATAATGCCATGCTCCGATACTGATCTATTGGTTGGTCTGATTAGGGGCGATAAAGATGCCGTGGATAGAATAAGGAGTTTTGAGGATAAAGGAATAACGCTCTCAACAACTGCCATAACCGCCTGCGAACTATTCAAGGGTGTATTCAGATCCTCTCGCCCCAAAGAAAATCTGGCTATTGTAGGGGGTATGTTAAAAACTCTGAGGGTTCTGGATTTCAATCTAAGATCATCAAGAATAGCGGGTGAGCTTATAGAAAAATTGAGAAAAACTGGGGATCAGATTGGAGAGATGGATGTTCTGATCGCATCTATAGCGATAGCAAATGATGAAACCTTGGTCACGAGAAATTTAGGTCATTTCAAAAGAATTAAGGATCTTAGGTTGGAGTTGTGGTAGATAAAGATTACACCAGAGCAAAATGACAGAACCATTCATTGAAATGTTCGGAGATACACCGAGAATAAGGGAATTGAATTTCCTCTTATGTGAGGGAAAATACTTTGATTACTCCCTGACAGATATAATGAAGAACTCGAATGTTTCATGGCATACCCTCAAAGAGTTATTTCCTCAACTTCTCGGGTTGGAAATAGTCAAAAAAACCAGAAAAGTGGGAAGAGCTACAATGTACCAATTGAATACAGGAAATGAAGGGGTTCAGGAGCTTCTAGAGTTGAGATTTAAGATGTGCAGAGATGCCGCTGAAAAAGAGGCTAAATTTTCTGTTCTCACCTCTTGATGTAATTTAATCTAAATGAGATTTAAGTGTGGCTAAGCGAAGCGCATGCCACACCCAGCGTAAACCGATGTTCGGTTTCTAGAGTTGAGATTTAAGATGTGCAGAGATGCCGCTGAAAAAGAGGCTAAAACACTTCATCAGGAGGAGGTTAGTTTAGGAGTATAGCTTTTTAAACAGTTAGACATAATCCAGCCAGTGCTCATACTCCTTATCCTTACCCTTAACTATGTCAAAGAACTTATCCTGTATTTTCCTCGTTATTGGACCGGGTTTCCCTATTTCTATACCATCTATTTTCCTGATGGGTGTGATCTCCGCGGCCGTTCCAGTGAAAAAGGCATCGTCTGCATTGTAGAGCATGTCTCTTGAGATATCGGTCTTCTTTACCTCATAACCTAGTTCTGCCGAAATCTTCATTACAGAATCCCTCGTTATCCCTGGAAGAATGCTCGCATGCTCTGGCGGCGTATAAATTATCGAATCCTTGATCATGAATATATTCTCTCCCGGGCCTTCAGAAACAAATCCACGGAAGTCCAGCATTATGGCCTCGTCATAGCCAGAATCCAGAGCCTCCAACTTTGCCAGAATCGAATTTATGTACTGTCCAGTTGCCTTTGCACTGGATGGTAATACATTTGGAGAGATTCTCTGGAATGACGAGATCTTGGCTTTAATCCCGTTCTTCAGACCCTCCTTCCCCAAATAGGTACCCCAGGGCCATACGGCAATTGCTGTATCAATTGGAGCGTTCAGTGGGCTCAGACCCATCTCACCATAGCCCCTGTAAACGATGGGCCGTATATAACATTCCTTTAATTTGTTAGCTTTTATCAGATCCTTTGTTGCCCTGCATAATTCCTCTACTGTATAAGGGATCTTCATCCGATAAATTTTTGCAGAATCGTGAAGTCTTTGCATATGCTTCTTCAATCTGAAAACGGCAGGCCCCCTTGCAGTGTTATAACACCTTATCCCCTCAAAGACCCCTGAGCCATAATGCAGGGCATGCGTTAACAAATGAATCTTGGCATCGGACCAATTAACCAGTTTCCCCTTAATCCAGATTTTTTCTACCTCTTCTATCGGCATTCTTATCCTTAATTATTTGGATTTCTATAAAAAAATCACTTGAAGATTATCTCCTTTTCATCCTTTATTATCTTGACTCCCGGCTCCTCCACAATCTTGCCTATCTTCCTTATTTTCCATTCATTACCGAACCTCTGGATTATCTCATCGGCATCCTTTTCATTAACAATGCTACAAAATCCAACACCCATATTGAATGTCTTATACATCTCCTTATCGGAGACGTTTCCCCTCTCCTGTATCTTCTTGAATATCATATGTGGTTTTGGCAGATTATCGAGGTAAAATCCCAGATCAGTTATTCTCAGTAAATTCCTAAACCCCCCTCCCGTTATATGAGCTAAACCATGAACCTCATAGCAATTTATCAATTCAAGGACATTTTTCACATAGATCTTTGTTGGAATCAATAGGTCTATCCACATATTCTTTGGCAGAACCTTTCTTGCTAGGGTTAATCCATTAGAGTGAATGCCAGAGCTTTTAAATCCAAGAACAACATCTCCTGCTTTAATTTTCTCACCCGATATCACCCTGTTCTTGTCAACTACCCCTACAGCGGTTCCGGCCAGATCGAAGCCCTTTTCCTCCACACCACATATAATCTCCGGTAAGGTTGCTGTTTCACCACCGACTATTGCGATATCAGCTTCTTTCGCACCCTCGTAAATACCGAGAGATATCTCCTTAATAGTTTCTGGATGGACGCGCTTTACTGCAATGTAATCAACCATTGCGATAGGTTCTGCACCAGTACAGATTAAATCATTGACATTCATTGCGACAAGGTCTATACCAACCGTGTCATATTTGTCAAGATCCTGAGCAATTAGAAGCTTGGAGCCAATACCATCCATACATATAGCCAATGCAAAGTTTCCAAGGTCAATTAAATTCGCGTAGGATCCAACACTTTCCATTACCTCGCCAATTTTGCCTTTACGGAACTTGAAGGTTTTTTCTATTATGTTCTTTATCCTCTTTATAGCAAGTTCTTCTCTTTCAATACTTATGCCGGCTTTTGCATAAGTCATCTCATTGGGCATTTTATTTAACCTCAATTATTTCGTCTCTTTCATGCTCCATTGCTACTACACCACTGGGTATCTTCTTGTACTTTCCTATCCCACTTATCAGGGTTTCCTGAAATAGATACGCCATTGTCTCGAATTCTCCACCACCATAGAATAGGGGCTCTTTTACAGATTCTGGTGCGAGTTGAGCCTCTAGATACTCCCACCCCTTCCTTTTCTCCAACCCGCCGGGAAGTAAAAATATGAGGTCCGAATATTCAGTTAAGGTACTATCTCTATATGATGTTATCGCCACAACATTGGCTTTATCCCTTTTAGCCCTTTTTGCGACATCAATAACCTCTGATGTTTCTCCAGAACCAGAAAAGAGGATGACCAAATCCCCCGATCTAATTCTCTCCTTGACAACATCGCCTATAAACCAGACATTATAGCCGAAATGCTTCAATCTCAGGGCGAGGCTTACTGCAGCATTACCGGACCTTCCCTTACCATAGAGATGTATGGCCCTGCTTCCCTCCATGAGTTCATATAACCTGTCAAGCTCATTCATCTGTTTCTCGAAGAATGAAGGATATTTTCCCAAATACTTTGGAAGGATCCTAGACTGTTCTACAACTACACCAGAGAATTCCCCCCCTTTTTGTTTCATTTCGACTAATAAATTTAGGTTAGATAAAATAATACCCTCTATAGCTTTAAATCAAAGAATCTTTTTGCATTTTCAGTTGTACTTTCTTCAACAATTGCTTTGTCAATACCCTTTATTTTGGCTATCTTATCTCTGGTTAATTTAATATTTACTGGCTCATTTCTCGTCCTCGGTTTTGGTGATAGATACGGTGCATCGGTCTCCAAAACGATTGACTCCAGAGGTAAATCTTCTACCAGTTTTTGTTTCTTTTTTGAATAGACAACAGATGCAGGGATAGAGATCAAACAGCCAAGTGAAATTGCATCTTCCGCCTGCTCTGGATTTCCGGAAAAGGAGTGGAGAATTACCGGTAAATTCTCTTCCTTCAATCTGTTTATCACATCCTCCTCTGCATCTCTCGAATGAATAACTAATGGGAGCTCTAATTCTCGCGATAGTTCTATAAATCTGTTAAAATTTTCTAGTTCTTTTCTTCTTTCATGAGGATCCTTGATCCAGTAGTAGTCCAGCCCAACCTCGCCGATGCCAAGAATATCATTTCTATATCTCCTGATCAATTCCACAGTTTCGTCTATAATCTCTTTTTCGAATTCCTGCGGGCTCAACCCGAGGGTTGCGAATATATTGTCATATCTTTTAACTAAGGAAATTGTTTTTTCAATTCCATCGGGACCCATCCCGGAGTTTATCACAAGAATTCCCCCCTTTCTCGCTTTCTCAATTATTTGCTCTCTGTCAGAATCAAACTGTGGAAAATCCAGATGTGCATGAACATCTATCAGCATTTTAGTTAATGAGAATTACTATATTACTTCATTTCTCCCGCAGGGGAGAGCGTAGAAAGATACGTGATTCTTTTCAGCATGTTCGGGTGTGTGCTTAAGAGTTCCATAAGATGGTCTGCACTACTTACCTTTATCTTCTTACCTCTAAGATTCATCAGTTCCTCTCTATCGACCGTCCCGCTCATATCCTCATCTATTGCTCTTAATTCATTTATATCTGCCCGCGCTCTGGAAGGATCGTTAAGGAAGAATGCCTTGTAGCCCTCCGTCTGTTTTATAGCATTCTTTGGTGCTTTCGCACTTCCATAGGTCAACTTGTACAACGCGGATGCCAGATGGTGTGGCGAATTGCCAAGTGCAACGCTGCCCCTATCCGCATAATATTCCCTTATTCTTGAGCCATACAGAACCAGAAGATTCGTGATGAAGTACAGAATAAAAGCCACTAATCCGAGTAATGCCGCATTCCCCCTGTTTCTACCGGAAAACATAAAACTCCAAGCGAGATACCAGCAGATGATGGGTACTATGGACAACATCGTCATCGTTGCAACATCCCTGTTCTTTATATGGGAGAGTTCGTGACCCAATACAGCTCTTAATTCATCCCTATTTAGCAATTTCAAAATCCCCTCGGTAACACAAACCCTGCCATCTGATATAGATCTTCCGAAGGCAAAGGCATTTGGGACATTTACCCTGGAGATCGCCACTCTGGGCTTTTTTATTCCTGCCTTATTTGCCAGATCAGAAATCATCTGATGCAGTTCCGGCGCTTCTTCTTCTGATACATACCTGATACCCATCGAGAGCTCGATCAGCTTTGGGCCTATCATATACTGAATGAAGAGCATGATAACTGCCAGGATCGCATAAAATACGAAATTGCCAATGCCGGCACTACTGGCTACTACTACAATGAGGGCATAAACGATCGCAAACATCAATCCAAGTAACAGATACATCCTTACCTGAAGCCACATAATCATCACCTGAGTAATATATTGATGGATCAAAGAATTAAATATTACTCTTTTTCACAAATCCCTTCAGGTCCTCGATATGGAAGTAATCCCTGAATTTTGGGGTTATGGTAAGAATCCTCGTTCTCCCGCACCTTTTACCTTCAACCAGGCCCTGTTTACGTAAAAATCTTATATATTTGTAGGCCCTGTTACCCCTCTCCTTAATCACATCCGATTGCTTTATCGGTTGTTCATAGGCAATTAAAGCCAGGATTTTGAGAATAGGTGCCGGAATATCTGTTTCCGGAATTAGATGCATGAGTTTTCTTTCCAAGTCCCCTTTTACGCGCATAATATATCCATCATCTGTTTTTTGGATAACTATGCTAGAGGTTCTATTCTCATACTCTTTAGCCAATTCCTCAACGCATCTTCGAATGAGTCCGAGATTCCCGGACACGCAGACCTTAGCCAATTCCTCAACGTTGAGGGGCTTTCCGGATACGAATAAAGCTGCCTCAATTATCTGTTTGCTCTCGTTCATTTGCTCTTCTTCTTTTTATCTCGGGTTTTCCTTTTTTTCGGGACCTTTTTCTTCTCCTCTGGTTTTTCTTTCTCTGTCTCTTTACCCTTCTTTTTCTTCATAAAGTAAAATCCGGCTATAATCACAACCAATATCACCAAGATTGTAACTATTATCATTATAATTAACAGGATAGATATGCCACCCACATCCTCTGGTTTAGTAGTTGTAGGAGTAATCTCGGCAACCGTTGTGGTCGTGGTTTCTAAAACTGTTGTAGTTACTCTCGTTGATGTTGTTGTAACTTCAGGTGCTCCTGTCACCTTCAGGACGATAAGTTCCCCGGATGTGTATCTCTGATCAAGCCTTGCATCATCCCAACCATAACCTGCGATAATCTCCTTTCTACCATCATTGTCAAGGTCTAATAAATACATGGATAGAATGCCCACATCCCTTTCAATGCTCCAAACGCCCTTCATTACACCCTTCCATCCAATAACCTGTATCATATTGTTTGTTCCTAAAACCACTTCCCTAAATCCATCGTTTTCAATGTCTGTCACCTGTATTATGCGTGCAGAGCTGTTTATGTTAATCTTAGATTTCAGATTCCCGGAAGAATCAAGGAAGTATAGATATGGGTTGGAGCTGAATATTATCTCTGGCTTATCATCCCCATTAAGGTCTGAAACATGGACAGAATTCACCAATTTTTCTGTTGGATAATCCCACATCATGTTCCCATTATGATCTAGAACGATGACGCCTTTCTTGTAGGTTGCAACAACAATTTCAAGCGTGTTATCATTATTCAGATCTCCAGCTGAGATGGTGTTCTCTGATGCCAGATATATGCCCTCATCAATTGAATAATTCCAAACAATATTACCAACACTGTCAAGGACATACACATTTGCGGATTCAAGATACTTATTTGTCAATGTGATAATCTCCAAGAATCCGTCATTGTTTACATCCAAGACCTCTACAGAATAAACAGGGTTATCTAGGGTTATCTTCCATTTTATCTTATTTTCCCCATCGATTGCAACAACACTGTTTCCTTCATTCCCGATTATGATCTCATATAAACCGTCGTCATCTATATCAGCAATATCCATTGAGAGGGCAAGACCGCCTGCCCTTTCATCAGTCCATTTAAACACTCCAGCATCACTTATTAGAAAGAGATACTCTTCATGCGTGTTAGCAGCAACAAAGAGATCATTTTTTCCATCGTTTTCAAAATCACCTATTTTCATGTCAACAATGTCCCCTCTATCCTCTCCCTTCTGGATGTACTGCCACTCTGGCTCCCACTGTAATCTACAGCCCCTGTAAAGGAAATTCATAACGACTCCGTTGTCGGTTCCGGCGAATATCTCATTAACTCCGTCGCCATCCAAATCCCCTGAATACACAGAGGTTATATATGAGCCCTCCCTCTGATAAAGGCATATCTGCTCCATATAGTCTGCCCCCACTCCGCTTATCAGAGAGAGCAAAATCAACAAGTTCAATAGAAATCTTTTCATTTGAATCACCATTATTAATTAGTTCTTAGATTTTATATAGATTATTTTTATTCATAAAATGGGTATTATTATTGTATTCTAGAAAAATGAAATACTCTGTTGCTTTATCTGGCTCCTATAATGGGAGAGATATAGAAGACCTCTTCAAAGATCTGTCCATGGATGGTATTCTGCAGATGTCATTGGTTGGCAGGGAAATAGCCCTACATGTTAGTAGCGAGAACCTCGAAAAGGTTAAGGAGCGTTTGGGTAGACTGAATATAGGCAACATAACGGTTCTCGAATGGAAGAAAATGGGAATGACATTATCCGAGTCCGGGTGGGGCATTGACGATAATAAGGTTTTGAAGGTTTCCTTGATCCCATCGGTGAGGGGTGAGGGGATTCGTCAGTTGGCGCTTCTCTGTGAATTCGAGATAGATAAACAGACCACAGAAGGCATCAGCTTAAAGATCGAGGAGATACTTGATGATGCAAGTGTGACAGATGCCCTCTATACCGTGCACATAGTAGAAAAGGCGAATAAGGATGAATACATAACATCCGCCGCGGTTGCAACCCTGAATGCAATATTCGATTCCGGTGGTGTAGTCAATATAGATTAACTTATTCTACATGCACCCTCTTCAGGTCTATGTCAGTACCTATCTGGTTTATAAAAAGCCTCGTTGATCTCTCGATGTCCTTGGACTGGGTAATAAATCTGCCAACGATGATGATGTCCGCACCCTCCTTTAAAGCCAATGGAACCGTTTCCGGGTCGATTCCTCCGGCAACTGCAACATAAAGCTCGGGAAATTCCTTCTTAATATCCTTTATCAGACCAAACCTGTGCTTCTCCTTCTTTTCCGAGTCAATGGCCCTGTGCAGAATTACAATATGGGGTAATTCCTTTAAGGATTTCAGTTTTTTGACGGGATATTCAACGTTCATCATATCCAGGATAGCGTAAATCCCCAAACGTTTGGCCTCATAGATGAATTTATCGATAACCTCTACAGTCGCCAGACCAGAAGCAACAACGGCGTCTGCACCGTCATCAAAGGCCAGATCCACTTCAACCTGCCCGACATCCAGGGTTTTTAGATCCGCGATAATGAAGTCACTCTTCGCTATCTCCCGCAATTCGTTGATTACCTTGGTTCCATATTTCTTAATCAACGGTGTTCCGGCCTCCAGGATGATTTTATCACTTTTTGGAATCTCCCGAATGATCTTCTTGGTCATTTCCAGATCCGGGGTGTCTAATGCTATCTGTAGGTACGGTCTATTCCATTTCGGTAATCGAGGTACTTTGAAGCCCATTATCGGATGTGTAGATCTGTCTTTATCGAACATGATCTTATCTAATGTGGGGTAATCCTGTAGAGCTCTTTTTAATGCTAATTTGGTTGCCCCATAATTATATTGATATATCTTCCTAAAATCCTTTGCCTCTGGATGGACAAATACAGAACAGAGTATGACCCAATCCTCAATCTTGTCCTTTGGAATAATCCCCTCCTCTACCGCATCGGCAACGGCCTTGGCAACCGCAGCCTGTGCTGGGCCGAAAATCTTCCCAGCGTCTTCCATATCCTCCACAGTTACCTTCGGTATGATCAGAGTATAGGGCTTTGAAGGAAGATTCGGTCTGATTACTGAAAGAACCGGCGTATGCCCTGCAGATAATTTCGTCAATCCGTTCGCAAATGCCTCACCCACATATCCCTCTTTATCCCCTATAATCAGATCGATATGCGCTACTTCGTTATCCTTTCCAACCAGTGCTTCTCCTATTTTATACATTCTAGGTTATAAATTTGGTATGGATTTATAAAACACAAGCTATTTCCGCCTTACTTAAATATGGATTTTGTACTGGGCTGAGAGAAATAATGATAGACATAAAACACTCCGATAGTAAGGAGCAACATTGTTGCTATATCGTGAAAACCCCCCTTTTTTAAATAAAAAAATAGTATCAATACCGAAACGTAAAGTAAAAAAAATGTTACCATTACCCCTATTCGAGCCCAATTTTTTAGATTTCGCAACCCCCAACCTAAAACAATAAAAACTGGTGACAAAATCAAGAATATTATTCCGAACGCAGTCATCATCTCATTGATTACTCCAATTCCAATACTGGTATCTATTGGTCGTATTATAAAAAGAAAAAATATGCCAAGAATCAGGCCAAGTGCTCCGAAAATGATATCTAATATCGCTAGAAATTTAATTACTCTGACACGCTTTTCATATTTTTTGTTTTTGGTATGTTTTTGTTGGTTAGTAGCTTTTACCATTCTATCCCTGTCTCAACGCCTCAACTGCTGGTAATTTATAGCCTGCCAATAAACTTATACTGGCTCCACCGCCGGAGCTTATATGGGTTATCTTATCTTCAATGTCCAACTCCCTGGCGGATGCAACCAGATGCCCTCCACCGATTACCGAAAATGCATCTGAATCCGCAATTGCCTTCACTACTTCTACAGTTCCGTGGGAAAAGTTTTTCTCCTCAAAGATTCCTAATGCTCCTTTGGCAAATATCGTTCCGCACTTTTTGATTATCTCTTTAAATCTATCAACGGTTTCTTTCCCTATGTCACTTATCCTTAGATTCTTTGGCAACTCAGAGATAGGGATTTCCATTCTCTCTCCGTGGTTGTCTAAGGCAAGGTCTAGGGGAAGAATTATTCTATCACCATACTCATTCAATAAATCCTTTGCAACATCTATCTGGTCGACCATCCTTTTTCCACGGATAAATTCTATACTCGGTTCACCTATTCTGTAGCCCTTTGCAGCCAAGAAAATGTTTCCGACAACCCCCCCGGTTAGGATGTAATCGGTACCATTCTCCAGAGCCAATCTAGAGGCTTTTAAAGAGTCGTCTGCCTTTGTTCCGCCCAAAACAAAGGCTATGGGTTTTTTTGGATTCTTCATTATTTTATCGATACTCTTCAGTTCCTTTTCCATCAATCTTCCTGCGACAGATTTCACAATCAAGGGAAAGCCGACCATCGATGGCTGACTTCGATGTGCAGTTGCAAACGCATCATCAACATAGACATCCACAATATCAGATAGCTTTTGAACCAGAAAGGTCTTTGCTTGAGCATCTGGTGGTCTATTGAGAACCTCTTCCGAATAGAATCTGACATTTTCCAGCAAGATTATATCTGAATTTTTCATGTTTTTTATCTTTTCAACCACATAGGAGCTGAAGATTGAGTCCACATACTCGATATCGTGATTAATAATCTCACCAAGCCTTTTCGCGTGCTTCTCCATTGTTGTAAAATCTGCATCCCCGGGTCTACCCTGATGCGCCAACAAGACAATCTTCGCATTTTTTCCTACCAACTCCTTCAAGGTTTTCTCGTGTGATTTAAATCTCCTGTCATCAAGGAGTTCACCCGTTTTCAGATCTATGGGTGTGTTTATATCAATTCTAACGAGGGCCGTTTTCCCATAAAAATCGAAATCATTCATTGTTTTTATGCCCGTCAACATTTTATTACCTCTGACTCTTTTAATAAATTCCGAATAATATTATGAATGATAATTTATTGGCAAGAGATAGAATAAATAGGATGTTAAACATAGAAAAGATTCTTTCTCGAAAGAGAGAGCAGAAGAGGGTGGCTGAATTTCTTTTGAGGAATGCGATAAAGGTATCGGAGGACGGAAAGCTGTTCTCGAAGAATATAGAAATTCCCTACACATCCATCGCCAGAGTTCTCAACGTTGATAGAAGGGTTATCAAGGCAACCATTAGTTCAATTTTAGAGGAGCCCAAGCTAAAGAAAATCTTCACAAAATTAGATTCTACACTACTTCTGAGGGATGTTGCCCCAGAACTAGGCTTTGGAGCGATCGAAATAATTCCTACAGATGCTGCTTCAAAGGGCATCGTGGCAGGAGTTGCAAAGATAATTACCAATTCGGGAATAAGTATAAGGCAGATCATAGCAGAGGATCCGATGTTCGAGAATGCAGAGACTACCGTTATCACGGAAAAACCCCTTCCACGAGAGCTCATAGACGAGATGCTGAAGGTTCCGGGGGTTAAGAAGGTTATGGTGCTTAGTTAGGCACTACACCTAAAATCGATACGCTTAGGAGTTAGGCACTACAATCAAGCTTTAAAAAACCTTGACCCATCGAGCTTTAGAAAACCTCGACCAAAAATTTAGGCAAGATTTTTTCGCCAGCCTTTTCCTAAAAGGCTGAGTTTGACCAAAAATTTAATGCAAATTCAAAAGAGTTAGACTTTATAAAAATCAACAGCATGCAGAGTTAGGCACTACAAAAATGGAACCAATGACGGAAGAAGAAAGGGAGATTTACAAAATCTTTGAGGAAAATCCAGAAAGAAAATTAAGTATAAGAGCCATTGAGAGAGAATATGCAAAAATGGATTTAGTGATCGGAAGAGTTACAACAAGAAAGAGATTAAGAAGCCTTGTAACGAAAAGA
>DAOVSE010000041.1 GCA_030633595.1 Candidatus Altarchaeota archaeon | reverse complement strand
CGGAGCCCAATGTTATATAACAACTATTAAACGAACTTTTTGTTCGCTTAACTACTTAAAAATTATCGGATTAAATTCCTAGAGTCAACCGACGTAGTAATACTCTCCCTTCCCCCTCTGCTCCCTGTCCTTTACAGAACCTGCTTTGTTAGCTCTGGGCCTTCCTGTCTCCGGGTCCCTTCTGAATGTTATGCCCATTTTTTTCAAAAATTCGTTCATCCCGGATCTCAGATCTAAGGGTTTGGAGGCTTTTCCATTAACCCCCGAGATTCCGTCAAAGACCATCAGCTCGTCTGAGAGATAATCAATTAGAAGAACGTCGTGTTCAACAACCAGGATTGCGACCTCTTTCTCCATTGCAAATTTCTTCATGTGTTTTGCCAGCTTTAACCTTTCTTCAACATCCAGGTGGGCTGAGGGTTCGTCTAATAGATAGATATTTACATCCTTTGAAAGGCAGTCAACAATAGCTACTTTCTGGAGCTCTCCGCCACTAAGTTCATTTACTCTTTTTTCCATCAGATGCCTGAGACCAAATTTTTCGATCAACTCTGGCTTCAGTTTTAGGGATTTTACCAGAATTTTCCTTGGCTTTATGTACTGGGGTTTGTAGGAAATATTAAGTTCTATATCTAAATCGACGTTGTCTGCCTTGACATCCCCGGCCAAGATTCTAACAAAAGTAGTTTTCCCGGTTGCATTCGGACCCAAAATTCCAAGAATTTCTGGGGCGTAAATTTTTCCAGAATTTACAGATAATTCGAATTTGTCATATTTTCTCTCCAAGTTGGGATATGAAAGAATTTCATTGATTTCCTTTTTTTCCCTTGGGGGCCTGACCTCAAATTTGATCTCTTCCCTGAAGCGCATGTTCTCGGATTTGAGAAATCCGTCCAGATACTCATTTATCCCCACTCGAACGCTCTTTATATTTGATATAACCCCATAAACACCGGGCTTTCCATAGATTACGTGGATATAGTCGGATAGATAATCCAGAACGATCAGATCGTGCTCAACAACAAATACATATCTGTCAGTAATATCCCTGATTGTTCTCGCCACATTTAACCTTTCCTTCACGTCCAGGTAACTGGATGGCTCATCTAACAGGTAGATATCAGCATCCTTTGTTATACATGCGGCAATAGCGACCTTTTGGAGCTCTCCGCCGCTCAGCTCCCTGATATTCTTGTGTACGGAATTTTCAAGATTCAGTTTTTCGATGATCCTATCTAAATTCCCGGTTTCATCTCCTTTTTTCAGTATCTTCAGAACCGTCCCTTTAACACGCTTGGGTATTGAATCGATATACTGCGGCTTATAAACCGCCTTAATTTCACCCCTGGCTAATTTCTCCAGATAACTCTGGATCTCCTTTCCACGAAAGCGTTCAACTATTTTTTCCCATTCAGCATCTTCGCCGAGATTTGGCTTCAGTTCCCCGGATAAAATTCTCATCACAGTCGTTTTCCCGATCCCATTGGCTCCAACCAAACCCACAACGCCATCCCGTAGTGTGGGAAGATTATAAACTCTGAATCCATTCACCCCATACTGGTGTACTGGGTCGCCTATCTCTTCCGGTAGATTTACTATTGTTATGGCTTCAAATGGGCATTTTTTTACGCATATCCCACATCCTGAGCATAGACCCTCATTGATTATTGGTTTATTCAGTTCTTCATCTATGACAATTGTCTCTTTTCCTGTCCTCACCATAGGACACACCCTGTAGCAGAGGAAGTTACACTTATCCGGCCTGCAATGGTCCCTTTGGATCGTAGCTATTCTCATCTTTCCAAACCGTGGGGGCTACCGCCATTTTAAAATCCACTCCGTTAGGATTTTAAAAAATTAAAATTCCTTTGGAATTTTATAGCTTTGAAAATCTTTGATTTTCAAAATCCTGACCCCCCCCCGAAACGGGATTTGTGGAGTCTCGCTTTGCTCGACCCCACTTATCGCATTATGTTAGTTTGAAATTCTACATCAAAAGTATGCACGATAGACTTTCTCTATGTCATTTCCATTCCCAATGGGGCCATGGCCCGGATAGATTTTCGCTACACCAGACCTCCTATGTAGATCCAATAATTTCTCAAGCGATTTCTGAAGATTTATCCAGTCGCCACCAGGAAGGTCTGTCCTACCGACGCCACAGGAAAAAACCGTATCGCCGGAGAATAATGATTTAGATTTTGGTTCATATAAGCAGATGCTTCCAGGAGTGTGTCCCGGCGTATGAATTACCTCTAATCTGATCTTACCCAGATCTATTACCTGACCCTCAACAAGCTTCGTATCTATTTTAATTTCTGAAGATTTGCCACCGAACAATTCTGCAAGGGTTCCATTCCTGTTGCCGCTTTCCATAAATCCCGCATCTAATCCGTGAACACATATATTTGCGTTCGTTTTCTCCTTTATCCATAAATCTCCACCAATGTGATCATAGTGACAGTGTGTATTTATCAGGAAATCGATCCCTGTGCCCAATTCTTCGATTTTCTTCAGGATTTTAGTTGGGTCAATTCCGGAATCGATCAGTGCCACTCTTTTGCTTTTTATTATGTAACAGTTAGAATCAAACGACGTACTCATTATTGGATAGATCATAGTATAGACTTAGATTCTTGAGTTATATTGATAGATTAATATCAATTTAACTTTCTGGAATCACCATAATAATATACCAATTTGATATATAGTTTCAATACACTCGTTCGCGATGCCGAGGTGGCAGAGCTTGGACCAATGCGCGGGCCTTGAGAGCCCGTCTCCCTCTGGGAGGCTAGGGTTCGAATCCCTACCTCGGCGCACCTTTCTGTTAGGGAACAAGTTGTCTGTCCTTATAAATATAAAATCATATATCTTAAGACCTTCAAAATGGAGAAAAAGGATAATAAAGAAACAAAGGTGGAGGAAACAGAAAAAGACGGGGGGGAAGAGGATGACTTTAGGCACCTAGTACGTGTGTCTGGTGTAGTTTTGGATGGAAATCTCGATATCTCCCGTGCTTTAACGCATATAAATGGCATTGGACCAAGAATTTCGAGTTCACTTATAAAGGGTATTGACATAAAACCGAATATCAAGCTGGGTAGTTTAAGTGATTCCGAGCTAGAAAGAATAGAGTCTGAAATTAAAGGTCTGAATATGGGCCTTCCTGGCTGGATGCTCAATCAACAAAAAGACAGATATACCGGTAAAAACCTACACCTCGTAGGACCGGATCTGAAAATGGCAAATAGGGATAGTATAAACCTTCAGAGGGAGCTTAAATCATATAAGGGAATACGGCACAGCCTGGGTCTGCCGGTGAGGGGTCAGAGAACGAGAACATCATTCAGACACGGGACAACTGTTGGTGTTAAAAGAAAGAAGGTAGAAAGGAAAGAAGGTAGGTAGAATGGGGGATCCAAGAAAACAAAGGAGGAAATACGAAAAACCGCAACATCCTTGGAAAGCTGAAAGAATAACACAAGAGAATGAACTCTGTAAGAAATATGGCCTAAAAAACAAGAGGGAGATCTGGAGGGCAAAATCAACGGTTGGAAAATTTAGACAACAGGCAAGAAAGCTTCTTGGATCAACTGGTGAAAAAGCAGAAAAGGGGAGAGTGGAGTTGTTGGATAAATTAAATAGAATAGGAATCATAGAAACCAAGTCAATGGAAGATGTCCTGGGGCTGTCTGTCAATGATTTATTAGAAAGAAGATTACAAACAATGGTCCATAGAAAGAATCTCGCAAATACAATAAAGCAGGCAAGGCAACTTGTAATCCATAGACACATATTTGTTGGTAATAATGTGGTTAATGTACCAAGGTATGTAGTACCCAGAGATGAAGAAGATAAAATCAAAATTGATGATAAAATGAAGGTGATCGATGTTGAAGAAAGAAAACAAAGAAAAACAGTCTCAAAGAAGAAAGAGGCCTGAAACAGAGCCAGAGATAAAAAAAGAGGGGGGGGAGGATACCAAATCCAAAGAAGAGGTAAAGAAAAAATTGGAAAAAGATGTCCTTAAACCCAAAAAAGAAGAGATGCAAAAGAAAGAATTGAAAGAGGATGCCACTAAATCCGAACAAGAAGAAATACAAAAAGCAGATGTAACAAAGGAGGAACCAAAGAAAAAGAGGGAGAAAGAACTTTGGGGCATATTACATATCTATTCTTCCAAGAATAATACTATCCTTCATGTCACTGATATAACCGGTGCCGAGACACTAAGTATAAAATCAGGTGGCCAGATAGTAAGATCACAGCGTGAGGAATCATCACCCTATGCAGCAATGAAGGCAGCTACAAGGATTGCAAAGGAGATCAAAGACAAAGGTATTGTCGGAACTCATATAAAGGTTAGGGCTCCAGGGGGCCATAATGGACCACGATATCCGGGAAAGGGTGCTCAGGCCGCCATACGAGTCATGTCCAGGAGTGGGATACATATTGGTAGAATTGAAGACGTAACTCCGGTGGCTTACGGAGGTTGTAGGCCAAAGGGTGGAAAAAGAGGCAGACGTGTCTAAATGAAAATGAAGGTAACGGTGATTAATAAGAAGGACAACAGAATCGAATTTAATGTCTCGGGAATTACAGAGGATCTGGCAAATGCACTTCGGAGGACAATTATCTCAAAAGTTCCGATTATTGCAATTGAGAAGGTAGCCTTTTACGAAAATTCATCGGTAATGGGAGATGAAGTATTGGCCCATAGGCTTGGTTTAATTCCATTAAAAACGGGTCCAGCTGGACCAGAGAGTATAGAGCTGAGTCTGGAGGCAGAGGGTCCCAAAACAGTTTACTCTAGAGAATTAAAACTCAAGGAAATGAAAGTTAAGGGGAAGCCAATGCCTTCAGAGGGTATATCTGCATATGAGGGAATGCCGATCATAAAATTGGCAGAGGGCCAGAGCATTAGATTGGAGGCAATCGCACAATTAGGAACGGGGAAAGAGCATATAAAGTGGCAGGGGGGTTTGGCTTCGTATGACATAAAAGATGACGGCTCCTTTGAATTTTTCGTAGAGTCCTACGGGCAGATGCCTGTTACTGATTTCATAGAAAAGGCTTTCGAAGTGTTTGATAAATATATCAAGGAGTTGAGATCATTCATAAAATAATCGACGTGCGGGGGTGCCCGAGTCTGGCCAATCACAAACGTCTTATCTCCTTAATGAAATACTCACCACCCATAGGGCTTTGTGGGCTAAAGGGGCACGGTTGAGGGCCGTGTGGTGTAGACCTACGCGAGTTCGAAGCTCGTCCCCCGCAACCCTTTCTTTTAAAAAAAGAAAGCGTTGACAGCAACCTTTTTAGAAAAAAGGTTGACACGCAAGACCTTCGGTCTTGAGTGTGTCAGACCAAAGGTCTGCCACATTTCACTTCATGAAATTCAAAAATCAAGGAAAATGCCAAAAACCCATGAATATGAAAATCCAGGCAGGTTAAAGCTGATAGATGAGTTAAAGGAGGCATCAAGGGGAAATAATGCAAAAATTTGGGCAGCTGTAGCTAAGGAATTATCCAGATCAAGGAAAAATAGGCGTTCAGTAGATATATGGAGAATAAATAGATACACATCAAAAGGAGACACAGTTATAGTTCCAGGAAAGCTCCTTGGTGATGGCATTTTAGATCATAAAGTAAAAATTGCTGCGTTCAGCTTTACAGAATCCGCAAGGAAAAAGGTGGATGTGGTTGGTGGGAAAGTAATGACAATTCCAGAACTGATAAAAAAGAACCCACGGGGTTCTGGTGTGAGGATAATTGGATAAGATGATCGTTAACGCTGAGGGACAAATTTTAGGGAGATTGGCAACGTTCGTTGCGAAGCAGGCATTGCTTGGAGATGAGATAATTGTTGTGAATTCAGAAAAGGCACTAGTTTCGGGCGGACAGGAATCCATATTTAAGGAAGAGATGGAAAAACTTAAGATAAAAAACCTAGGGAATCCGAAAAGGGGTCCCTTTCACTATAAAAGACCGGACAGATTTGTAAGAAGAACGATCCGTGGAATGTTACCATGGAAGAAACCCCGGGGGAGGGAAGCCTTCAAGAGGGTTCAGACCTATATAGGACTCCCAAAGGATGAAATAAAGAAGAGACACATGGTGGAGATAGAAAAATCTAAAATCCAGGATTTAGGAGAAGGTAAAAAGAAGGGGAATTATGTCACAGTCGCCAATATTTGCGAATTTATAGGTGGAAAATGGTAGATAAATTTGTTCACAGCTCAGGGAAGAGAAAAACAGCTATTGCAAGGACTACAATAAAGGATGGTAAAGGTAGAATGGTTATAAATTCTGTACCTCTTGATATCTATCAACCAGAGATCGCACGATTCAGAATTCAGGAATCATTGATGCTGGCATCAGATTTTATAGATTTAAACAAACTGGACATCTCGGTAAATGTCCGTGGCGGGGGTGTCCTCGGACAAACGGATGCAATCAGATCTTCAATCGCCCGTGGTCTAGTAGAATTCATAGATAATGAAGAATTACTTAATAGATATTTAACTTATGACAGAATAATAATTGCCGGAGATCATAGACAAACAGAAACCCACAAGCCAAGTCAAAGCAGTAAGGGACCAAGGCATAAGAGGCAGAAATCATATAGATGATAAAAATGATGTAATTTTCCAAAAGAAAATTGCAGACTTTAAAAAGTTCGGAGAAATTTTTAAAATGATAATTCCAATAAGATGCTTTAGTTGTGGAAAACCGATAGCTCAGGATTGGGAGGAATACGCCAAGAGAGTTTCAAAGGGGGAAGATCCAAAGAGTGTTTTAGATTCTTTGGGGTATAGTAGATATTGTTGCAAAAGGATGTTCCTTTCTCATTCCGAGGTTACAGAGGAGGTAATGAGATATAAAAAGTTTTAATATCAAAATGGAATACACGAGATTTGAGATAGCCAGGTTAATCGGTGCGAGAGCGTTACAGATAAGGATGGGCGCGCCGATCTTGATCAAACTTCCGAAGGAGATTAAAAGGCCCTTGGAGATAGCCAAATTAGAACTTGTAAGGGATGCTTTACCAATAACGGTTAAAGGGAAAGAGATAAGATGAACGAAGAACTTGATATATCGACCGAGGATTTTCTTGTCCCGCTGGATGATTATCTCTCCAATGGTGTACACGTTGGATTGAAGTATAAGACGGCCGATATGAAAGAATTTATATACAAGATAAGATCCGATAAACTCTGTGTTTTTGACGTCAGAAAGATAAACGATCGCATAAAAATTGCGGCAGACTTTATAGCGAGATATGACCCAAAGGATGTTCTCGTTGTTTCTAACAGGGTTTATGGAAGACAACCGGTAAAGAAATTTTGTGAGCATACGGGATGTAAGGCCATCAAAGACAGGTTTGTTTCTGGAACACTGACAAATCCCGAGATAGATACCTACACAGAAGCAAAATTATTGATAATTACGGATCCAAGCAGTGATCAGCAAGCAATTAAAGAGGCAGCTTTAGTTGGAATACCGGTGGTTGCAATCTGCGATACAAACACCAGATCAAGGAATATAGACCTCATCATCCCATCCAACAATAAGGGCAAAAATTCTCTGGCGTTTGTCTATTGGGTATTGACTAAAGAGATTCTGAAGAACATGAATATCAAAAAATTCGAAACTCCTTTAGAGGAGTTCATATCACAGGCGGAGCCTCAACCCTACCTGTTAAAGATGCAGGAACAGCAGAGAAGACAGAGAAGGAAAGCGGGTAGAAGGAGATAGTTACAAATTCACCTTATAAACTGCTCTATCGCCGAGTTCTTCCTCAATTCTTATTAATTGGTTGTATTTTGAATTTCTCTCCGATCTGCAGGGTGCCCCGGATTTTATCTGTCCCGTTCCCAAGCCAACAGTCAGATCAGCTATAAAGCTATCCTCCGTCTCCCCGGACCTGTGTGAAACCATCACGTTCCATCCACTTTTTATTGAAAATTTTGCGGCATCGATTGACTCAGAGATTGTACCGATCTGGTTGATCTTTAACAGAAGGGCGTTGCATGCCTCTAATTCAACTGCTTTTTTAATCCTTTTTACATTTGTAACCAGTAGATCGTCACCAACGATCTGCACCTTTTTATTATGTTTTTTTGTAAATTCTATCCACGAGTTCCAGTCATCCTGCGCGAAGACATCCTCGCATGAGGCTATTGGATAGGTTTTTAGTAGATTGGAATAGACATCTCCCAGTTCCTTCCCGGATAGGATTTCCCCCTCAAAAACATAATTGTTATCTTTGTAAAACTCGGAGGCTGCGGCATCAATTCCCAGCTTTATTTCGTTTTGATACCCGGATTCCTCGATTGCCTTTAGAATCAGATTTAATGGTTCCTCGGCCTGATCCAGTGGGGGTGCAAATCCACCCTCGTCCCCGACGTTTATCGCGTTCTTTCCGTACTTTTCTTTAATTATATTTTTTAGATTCTGATAGGTCTCCGCACAGAATCTGACAGCCTCTGTGAAATTCCTGGCTCCTATAGGCAAGATCATGTACTCCTGTATGTCCAGTTTATTTCCCGCGTGTCTTCCACCATTTATCACATTCATTGACGGCACAGGAAGTGCAATTTCCTTATTGCCCGATAATTCCGCTATCCACCTGTATAACGGAATATTCTGCTCTAAGGCAGATGCCTTAGTTACCGCCATACTTGCAGCTAAGATTGCGTTGGCTCCGAGGTTTGATTTATTCTTCGTACCATCCAGCTCGATCATTAATTCATCTATGTCCCTCTGCTTTCTGCAATCCAAGCCGATTAATTTCTTCGCTATAATCTTATTTACGTTGTTAACCGCCTTCTGAACGCCCCTTCCGAGATATCTGTGATTTTTATCCCTCAATTCTAATGCTTCATGAATTCCAGTACTCGCCCCAGATGGAACCATTGCCCTGGAAATTCCCTTTTTAGTCTTTACCTCTGCTTCAATTGTCGGATTTCCCCTTGAGTCAAGAACCTCCCTCGCCCTTATGTTCTGAATCTGGAATTCCATGTAATAAATTTAAATGCAGGATAAAATAAGTAGGTCAACTTTCCCCCTCTGTTCTAAGTTTTTTAACATACCCCCTGAACCAGTTCCTCCAATCTTGATAAAGCTTTTTGTAGTCTACATGCCCGTTTAAGGTCTGCTCGTTCATTAGTTTTATATATTCTCTGTTTGAGCTGAGAGCATGGTTTATTTCAAGTAGTTCTTTCATGTTTTCATCTCTTGATGTCCTAACAAGTGCTTCTATCATTTTACCCTTTAACTCTAAATTAGCATTACATTCATCTAGAGACATCCTCTTTCTTACAGAAATTTCGCGGATAACATCGGAATTTTTCAGATTGTAGATTTCATTTTCTGTTGCATCATCGTAGAGCATCATATCAACAAAGCCATTTTCCATCTGTGGATTTTTCTCCCATTCCTTTCTAACCTCTGTTATGTTTCTAATGTATCTTTTCCTTTTTGAAATCTCTTTTTCCTCTTTGTAGCCCACTGAAATGATAACATCCACAGCCTTAAAGCTCGTGGATGGAACATCTAGATCGTTTGTAATTCTATCCCACGTATCATATGGATTACTGCCGTGAATCGTCCCAAGAACGGTATTGCCAGCAGCTCCTACCCTCATGGCCTCAAACAGTGCCCTCGCTTCTGGACCCCTGACCTCTCCCAGGATCAAGACACTCTCCCCAAGTCTCAAAGCTGCTCTAAGATTTTCTTCTGGCGAAAGTTCATAAGAATCTTCGTGATGTCTGGATATTACCGGCTGATTCCTCAGGTGTTCTATCTTCCAACCAAGCTCCCTTAAAGAATTTGTAGGTATCTCTGGTGTGTCTTCCATCAAAACAATTCTGTCATTCTGTTTTATCTCGGTGATTAAGGCACTCAATAAACTTGTCTTTCCAGACCCTCTTGCCCCGGTTATTAATACGGATCGTTGACCGCTCACTATTAGACTCAACAGTGCTGCGGCCCTGACAGACATCATTCCTTCATCCACAAATTTGGGGAGAGTCCATGGCTTCTCTCTTCTCTTCCTGAAGGAATAGGCAATTCCGTCGAATGTTGAGGGTTCCCTGATCCCAGTAACCCTGATACCCACGTCCTTTAGTTCCATATCCATTACCGGGTTTGCCTCGTCAAAAGGTCTCCCGCCAATAGATCTGAACTTTGAGGATATCCTCTCCAGATCATCCTCAGAGAGGTAGAGGTTGGTTGTGCATATTCCGAATGTATCGTGATCCACATAGACCGGGGTTGTTCCTGCCGGGGAATCGATGTAGATATCATAGATGTGCTCATCCTTGAACAGGATCTCTAATAAACCGTAGCCAGCAGTATATCTCGCAAATATCTCGGACAGGTTCTCTAATTCCCTTCCATTTAGTTTTGTATCTGTAATATCTTTCAACAAGTCAAAGCCGATTCTCCTGAAATGTTCTCTAGCTTCCATTGGATGAATGATTTTCAGAACGTGCTCCTTTACCACCAGATCCTTCAGTTTCATCAGGAGGTTTACATCTTCCTGAGATAGATGGATCTCAGGGGGATTTATAAAGTAGAGTTTATCAACACCATTTAGATCATAAATCCCTATATCGGTATCTATAACCTCATATGAGTGGAGCAATTTAGCTTCATTGGGAATATCCAGTTTTACCTGCGATGTTACAAAAGAGGGTTGTATCCTTGCTTTGAATATCTCATAACTTTTTAATCCATTAAGATGGCCTCCAATCAATTTGGTGTTCTCAAATTTTACCTTTATCTCATTTAATATCTTTAGGTAGGTAACAAGGCAGCTTGGGTCAAATCTCTTCCTGATACTTGACCGTCCGTATTGATTTAAAACAGCAAACAACATCTCATAAGCTTTTATTGGATCCCTCCAGATCTCTTTCATGAGCAGATGTCTTATGAAAATTCTCCAATTCCTGTGACTTCTCTTACAATCTTTTATTTTCTTCCAGACCTCCTCTCCAAGCAGGTCCTTTCCAAGCACGGTAATCTCGAACAGTTTCTCTACCTGAGCCTCATCATAAAACTCTGTATGCTCCCTTCCCCTGAGCTGTAACTCGTCTACATTTCCCTTCTCCTTCAGAACCTTAAAAACGGATCGTAAACAATTCTTATCCTTTAAGCTTCCTTGATTTTTACACTCCAGACAGTCAAAATAGATAACCCTTTTGTTCCCAAGGGAATTCATGTTGTGACTACATTCCATCTTCCGATATCTCGATAAATTTATCGTCCGTTTTTATCCTCAGCTCACTTCCACCTGGAGCTGAGAAATTATCCTTTAGCTCTGATATAAATGAAGCGCTGTAGTTCATTTCGATATCGTCCAGAGATACTATTACCGTCCCCGGCACTATCTCAATAGCATAAATCTCGCCAGAGAGCCTCTCCGGGGATTTATACCTGATTTCACAAAGAGAGGGTGAGGAACCAGTTTCGTCTATAATCCTCGCTATGTTTATCGCTTCCTGGATTCCAGAATCCATGGCGTTAATCTCGATAAAACTCGTGTAAAACGACCAGAGAATCG
Source organism: Candidatus Altarchaeota archaeon (assembly GCA_030633595.1). Lineage (GTDB taxonomy): Archaea > Altiarchaeota > Altiarchaeia > IMC4 > QMZM01 > QMZJ01. The sequence goes on along the minus strand of DAOVSE010000041.1, from coordinate 649 downwards.
TAAATAACATTATAGCCCCCAATAAAACGGTGATCTTTGACAAGCTCCAAGCCATTCCCCTCCTCCCGAGTTTCGTGTTTTTCATTTTATATGAAAGTATATGAATATTGGTTTGGTAATGCGGTCTGTGGGGTGTGGCTGAGGCTTTGCCTCAGACACGTGTCTGAACCCAATGGGTTCAGTCACATCGTCAGACCCCACAACCCCGTTCTGATGACACGCAAGACCTTCGGTCTTGAGTGTGTCGGACTGAAAGTCCGCCACATCAACCTTTCTGAAGGTTGTTTTATATGAATTTGGTAACTAGTAGAATGGTTATAAAGGTTGACAATGCTACTGGGATTCCTTTTGCGATCTCCAATCTGTGGAGTATTGGATCATCACCGCTCTCAAGTATAGAGACATATCTTATCAAAACAAGCAGGAGAGATATCATATAGATTCCAGTAATAAGCTGTAGTATCTCAGGTGTTGTTGCTGATTCCTTCAGCATTATACCAGTGTCAAATTCCAGACTATAGTGACTCATACATGTTTTCGTATTGGCTATGGTATCCCTGAAGACCTCTGCTATATAAACCGCTAACGCGCAAATAATAGGATTTATTATAACAGCTGTAACCCTTATCATCGATGTCGTGTAGGAGAT
>DAOVSE010000013.1 GCA_030633595.1 Candidatus Altarchaeota archaeon | reverse complement strand
GGGAATGTACGTCATTCAGCTCGGAGATAGAGAATATTTAAGAAAGGATCTTGAGGACTTTATAGAGAGCAGAGGCATGAACAAAGACAGATTCAGAAGGCTTTACGGGATCTACAGGGCAAAGAGGGATGACAGAGCCATAGATTATGAAATCTCCCAGGCAGATGTAAGAAAGCTGTACAGGCTCACCGAAAGGGTATTGGGGGAGGGGATAAGGGAAAATGGATAACTGCAGGAGCTTTGGGATAGGTAAGGGAGAGAGAATTAGAATTTTCTATCGAAGATCTGGGGAGAAGGCATTGGGGGAGGTCTATCTCGGGGATGAGAGAGTTGGAATTTTAAGTTATGAGATTTTATCTTCCGGTAATGGCAGGGTAGGCAGAATTGAGCTTGATCCCTCGCATCAAGAATTGGAGAGGCTCCTTCTTGATCTTGCGCTAAAGGATCTTTTCTCCAAGGCAAAGGGAAAGATATATGTTAAGGCACATCCGGGGATCGTTTTTCTATTGTTGAAGTATAACTTTAAACCAGATTTATCCATAGAAGAGATACAGGAGATGTTCCATCCCAGAAATGCTGTGAGGATAGAGGAGGAAAATGGGGGTTACAAGATAAGTTATAGAGAGGGTTTTCAGAAAGAGTTTATCCAGGTTGTTCCAAAAGAGAGGATTTCTCTCAGGGAGAGGGGAACCCTGGGGGAACACCTGGCGGAACTAAAGGAGGAATTCAAGGAGGGTAATGTTCTGCTGGCTGGCATGGATTATGTTGTGGATAGGGGGGATATAAGATTCGAGAAGAAGGAATTCAGCCTTTCTGAATATTTTTCTCTAAAACCCTCCCATGCAAGAGAATTATCGGGGCTCTGTAATCTGATGGAAAGAAGAATAGGGGCAACGAGCTGCTCCAAAAGGAGCTGGGAAGAGGTGCTTGGAGATATGGGGATAGAGGTGGATCTTGTTTCCTCTGATGAATTGCCTCTCGGTTGTGATATAGAGATCAGGGGGAATAGAATTCTGGTGGACAGGAATCTTCCGTTACCAATGGCTTTGGATAAGATATCCTCCGAGATAGATGTTCTTCTTTCTGGGGTTTTTCCATCTCAGGTAGAGGAATGGAGACACAGATCTATCGTTAAAAAGAAAAACGCATTTTTTAAGATAGAGAAACTGCTGGAGAACAGAAATTATTCCAGGTCGGCAAGGGCAATTAAGGCTATTTATGGGGAAATTCCAGAATCCCCATCCAATGTGGAGATAGAAAAGCAATTCACCAGGGAGCTTTTATTTAAAGATTTTAAAGAGGCCATTTCCAACCTTCTTATGAAAGCATTTACCATCGATATCCGGGAGAAGCTATCTCTCGCAAGAGAAGGCAAGATAAATTTACCCACTCCAATATCTTAAAATGGATTTAATCAATACCTTAGCGGGAATAGTTAACTTTTTTGCCCAGCAGGGATTCTGGATTCAGGTTCTGATCGTACTCTCGGCTTTGCTCGGGATAGCCATGGGGGATGCGGTAGCCAGTTTCTTTTTCAGCAGGGTGAAGGGCAGATTCAAGCAGATTCTTTATCTGGTGCTCTTTGCCGTCTTTATCGTAATTGAGGGTTACGTGATGCAGTTCTTTGGTATAAATCTAATGGACATGCATCCGGCTCTGGCCTGTGTGGTCTCCGGATTATTTGGTTTCATAGTTGTTTTCCTGAACAGAATTGTCCTATATACTCTGGAGGAGATAGAGACCTCTATTAGGTTGTCTCGAACCCATAAATTCGGATTGAATGGACAGAGATTGGTTAAAGAGCTCAGGGCGAAGGGATTGGAGAAAGAAGAGATTAAAAAAATTTTGGTTTCTTCCTGTAAATCAGAGAGGAAGGTAGATCGCGTTTTGGCCGGAAAGAATGAATGGCTGGAGGTCAATCTTCATTCGCTCAGTTATGAACTTTCCAAGAGAGAGCTCTCCGCGGAGGACATCATAAAGATTCTGCATAAAATGGCTGGCATTCATCCAGAGGATGCTGTAGAAATATGGAAGAAGGCTAGCGTTTAATCCAGATAAAGCTCAGGATTAACAAAGCTACTATTACTAAACCCAGAAAAAGAGCAAAATCGGATCCCCCCTCCCTGGATTTTATCTTCATCTCAATTCTTTTTTCTATCATTTCCCCGCTCTTTTTTAGATTCTCTTGAGAGGGTTTTAGAATCTCAAGCATGTTTTTCAAGGAGTCTTGGTAATTTTTCATATACATTGTGCGATTTCCCATTTCTTCTATCTGTTGCAAAGAAATTTCCATTTTTTCTATCATTATCTCCTGTGTAAGGTAATGTTTCTCTGCATTGGAAGGGGAGAAGGAATCTATACTCAGCTCCAGATGGTGGGCAGATTCCTCTGCTAACTCAGAGATCTCATTGCATTCTTCTTTTAGGGAGGATAATCTTTCACAGATCTGGTTTAGCATCTGAGAAAGTATCCGGAGTTGTTCTACGTGCCCTTTCTCATAATTTTTATGGATAATATATGCCCTGGAAAACAGAGAGATGATCTCAGGGTCCCTAATCACAGTATCATTCTTGATGAGTAGAGAGCTGCTGTACTGGAAGAATTGTATGTAGTCTATCCAGAAATAGGTTTCATTCTCATACTCTATGATAAAGGTCTGATTTATCTCTTCACTATACCCCGTGTATTCCTGGGCGATCTCGGTTGCATTAGAACTTATTGAAAGAAGAAAAATTATAAAGAACAGAGAGAGCGTCTTTCCGGACATTTTAACTATTATTCAAAAAAGTTCCGTATCTTGGTAGGAAAGTTGGTTTTCAATACGACCTCTCCAAATTCCTCGTGTTTCTTCAATTCTGGATTTGTGACAACAAAGAAATATGAGTTATATCTCTTTAGTGTTTTTAATTTCTTTTTCATTTTATCTAAGCAAGTCCCTATGTCCAGATCTTCAATTACCTCTATTGCAACTATCTCACTGTTGGGCGTTTCAAAGGTAATATCCGGCAGGGTAGTGTAATGTACTTTTATCCTGTCAGTGTATTTTTTTATTTCGTCCTTCACCAGTTCCTGTAGAACGAAATGTCCATCAGATTCATTAGTTTCATTCTTTATCATAAATAGCTCATGGATTCCATCCAATGTTTCTGTCTTGAACTCATGAAAACCGGTCTTGGTGAGGGTTTGAATCTTTTCATAAGTCAGTTGTGCCTCTCTATGGAGAGGTTTGCTGATGTCAAATTCAAGTTTGACCTCCCTCTCGATCTCCGGGGCAGTAGGTTCTCGAATAAATTCGGTTAACTCATCTGGCTTGGTTGTTATAATTCTATGCTCCTCAGGAGACGCCTTAATGTATATAGGAATTCTGGAGTTCTCTGCTATCAACAGGGCGCTGCCAATCTTTGCTCTTCTTACAAATTCTGCCTCCGCATCGTTGAGGTGGAACTTGTCAATAATGTTACTCACAACCGTGGTATCCTGTTTCATTAACATTTTTGTTGCAGTATTGGCCATAACCGCCCTGCCAGCTTTTGATGTCATCACATCTTCAACATCCTGCGTTAATAAGATCAGAGAGAGATTGAATTTTCGGCATGTCTTAATTAATCTGAAGATATATTCTCCCTCCTCCCCAGCTGATAGTACAGTCCAAGCCTCATCAACCACACATATTCTCCTCTTTCTGGACTTTTTCATCTTGTTGTAAACATACTCAAGAAGGAGGTACATTACAGCTCCTTTTCCAACATCCGGCATATCCTTGATGTCAAAGGAGACGAATCTGTTGTCTAAATCGATTCTGGTGTGCTGATTCAGGAAACTTAGACCCCCAGAGACAAACGGTTTCAACCTTATAACAATTGCCGTAGCCGGCTTATAAATTATCTCTTTATCCGATCTGGTTAAAGGTAGAACCTGATCATACAAATCCCCCAATACTGGTGGTTTTTTGATCCACGTTTTGGGATCCTTGGTTATCCCCACATCCTCATAGGTTGAATCAATTGAATCATCCAGAATAGCCCTCTGCGTTTCGTTTAGTTCACCCATTACAACCCTGAAAAATGACAGGAGAGCTAATTTCTTCTCGTCATAGTTTTGACCCATCAGATCCATTGGGTTAATAACGGTATCTGAGTCGGGAGCGATCCTTATTACCTTACCATCAAATCTTTTAACCAGATCCGTGTATTCCGCCTGTGGATCAATTATATTTATATCGACACCCTCCATGAACTCCCTCATCAGCATCAATTTTATGCAAAAGCTCTTACCGCCTCCAGATGTTCCCAGTACGAGGACATTTGGATTACTCAATTTGAAGGGATCCATAACTATGGGGATATTATTTACCTGATTAAACCCTATCAGGATTCCGGTAGCATGATGTTCCAGTGATGTGATGGCAAAGGGAAAACATGCAGCTACGCCAGATGACGTTATATTCCTTGTTATACTCAATTCATCGTCACCAATAGGCAGAACCGATTTTAGAGCGGTGTACATCTGGTAGGAGGGTACCTTCGGGGTTATCATTATGGATGCCATACTGGTTTTTATCTTACTTGTTATCACATCCAACTCCTTTTTATCATATGATTTTGCATCGATATAAAAGCTCATATCAAACATCTTTTCCCTGCCCTGCTGTATCTGATTCAGTAAAGCCATAGTATCCTCGTTTTTCTGAATTAAAGACTGAGGGATAATCTTCCCCTCTGTCTTAAAGGCGTAAATATCTGTTTTCTGTTTTTTTATCTCTGATTCCAGCATACTGATACTGGATTCAAGGAGATAGGGTTTTATATGTACGGACAGGTCAAAATCCAGATTCATTTCGACCAGTCTGGTTAGCCAGCCAGAGTCTACCACTCTGGGGTAGTTAATTGCAGCAATTACTCTGTGACATTTGTCCATCTCAATATAGTCAGAATGTCTCTTTATCGTGGATGGTGATGTCAGATAGGTTAAAAGATTATCTTTGTACTCCTCATACAATGCCTTCTTCTCCTTTTTCTTCTTCTTAATGAAGGGTAATTTTATATCAAATTTTGGTATCATTTTTTAAGCTTCCATATCTATTATCGCTCTGGGTGCTTTTTTCCACATTTTTCTGTACATCGTAACCGATGAAATGAAATCTTCATCCAACCAGAAGGTTTCAGTAAAGTATGAAGCATAGAGGTTCAGTAATTGTTGTGTATCCAATCTCTCAGAGTTTATGCCAGAAAAAGAGAGGGCATTTATGATGTTTTCGCATCTGGTTTCGAGGCTTTTTATCACCGTTCGTTCATCCCAGTGTTTCTTTGCAGGAACTACAATATAGAACATGCGATCATTTATCTTGGTTGTTTTTATATAATCTCTCAGATAACCTGCAAAGTGTTCATAATAGGCAAGGGAAATTTTATCGTCTCTCTCCTCTATCCTTCTTTTTAAACCACTTAGATAATCGTTGATATCCAGATTTATGCTCTTCATCACTATCTGTATTGGAAAATTGAGGGTATTTATGAATTCCAGGAAGCCGTATATTACCGAATCCTGATCCTCTTTACTTAGCATCCCAAAGTTTATGGGCGTTACCTTTATGAGGCCTAATGCCCCGTCTTTTAAAAATACTATGTCACCTCTTACATCCTTTACATTCATCAATTCCTGTGCAGCAGGATGCAACCATGAAGCCCTCTTTTTTACCCCCAAGAAAGAGATGATATCAAAAAGGCGGGTATCAAGATTAAACATTATGAACCCCATAGCCAAAACTACAACAACTATGGTTATGATTACCTTTATAAAACCATGCATCTCTATTAGCGGAACTAACCAGGTGAATGCCATTATCAATAGAGCTAAACCCGCATAGATCGACTGCTTTATGGTCAGGGGCCCCAAAAATCTTTCTTCGTATTTAACCTCGGTTGGAATCACTACAGGCATTTTGTAAAATCTGTTTTGTAATTACTTAACCTTTGAGGGTTAAAAATCTTTTGATTTAGGTTGTATAGCTCTGTAGATACAATACATTCAAATTAGGAGAATTAACACAGATATGGATCCTAAGTATATGGAAACAATGATTTTTACTCATAAATATCGGGGTTGGAATTCATTGGTGGGAATTTGGTAGTTGGTTGGATTTTTTCCTAGTCAATTAATTCATGAAGTAGAAATCTCCCACACACAAATATCTCCACTGGGATCATGAGACGCTCCACAACCCTTTCCATTTTCACACCAGAATAAATAAGATGCTATGATGGGATCAAAAGCAACATTCTCCTTCGTACCCAACATCTCGAGGCATGACTCTCCATCATATCGTATCTGCAAAAAATAGTTGGGTGCAACAAGTTCTCCATAGAATAATTCACAATTTCCATCCGATATATCCACGGGTAGAGCTGATGAACAACTTCCACTTGTTACTTCCGTTATTTCTGTCTCAGAATATTTATTAGTTCCAATCAACAGATTCACCAGGGGATCAGCGATAACGATGATTATCAAAGCCAGAATCACGAACATAAATCCCTTCTTAGCCTCAGTCCTATCCTCCGGATTGGCTGAGGTTATGAACTTATACCCAGAAATCACGAACATTATCGCTGCGATGATTCCGGCGATGTAGTAGATTATATCGGTAATGCCATGGATTGTCTCATTAAGTTTGCATGTACTTTCGCAGGAATCCACACAACCAACTTCCGAATTAGGATCGAGAAGGGAATTACAATAATCATTACAACAAACTACACAATCATCAGAACAATCTGTCAATCCACCACACACTCCTCCACAGGCCTTTACACACCCTTTTCCAGTAGTAGCACTACTAGTTACTCCATCATACGTGCCGTGAAAGGTAACCAACCTAACTGAGCCATCAGGGCAATAACACCAGCATTTATACATAATATAAATATCTGCAGAAACCATTCCCGACATCAAAAAAATCCCCAGCACCGCCAGCGAAATGAATTTATTGATTTTCATTCTCAGTTTAATCATTTGACCGATGACTTAAAAAAGTATAGGTTTCTGGATATGAATTTATGTTTCATTCTTTCTTTGGTTTATACAATTTGATCCAATCCACCCTCTCAAAATCTGAGTCGTTGGATGCTAAATTTGTGATATCATGTGTTTTCATAACTGCAAGATTAATAGCATCCGCAGGCAGTAATGAGTACTTATTTGAAAACTTTGTTACTAACGATAATCTAGTCAGGGTTATTAGGTTTAGATTATCTATCTGGAATATCTCTAATACTGGTTCAGGATCTATCCCCGATACAATGTCTGGATTTCGTTTGTAAAGATCATTAAAACCTTCTCTTTTTGCACCATACATCCCGATAACCTTAGCCTTGATGAAATTAAAGAAGGTCTCGTCAAAAACAGTTAGGTTAAAAAAATCCGATGATCTCGCCTTGCTCAATTCGCTTTAAGAAAGAGTTCACCGACTTAATGTATCTGGAATCCTCAACCAAGAGGTAGGTAAATATGTTCGAATCTATGAAAACCTTCTCCCCATCGGGAATGTCCCCCAATCTCATCTTATTCTCTAAATTCAGTGTCTTCTATTATTTTGTCTATCAGCTTGGCATCTTCCAATTTAGCGGTACCAACAACCTCATCAATTACACTTCTCGCTGGTTTGATCAATAGCTTTCTATTCGTGACACTTAAAGCTATCTCCTCTCCCACCTTCAGATGCAGCCTCTCCATTATCTCTTTTGGAATTTCTATCTTCCTGTTCGGTTTTATTTTCTCATAAATTACATCCATTCTTTATCACCATTAACTATCTGGATTTTTATAGATAAAAGTTTTAGCTGGATCTCAGGGATATAGTATCCTGGTTTTCATTTCTCAGATAAGCTCCTTTACCTTCCCCGCATCTCCTAAAAATTCGTCCTCCCCCGGCTTTATAAACCCCTCCAATTTTTCCATCCACAGCTTTGTGTTTCCAACGAACAGGAGAACGTCCCTCCCCTTTTCCTTCTCCAGGAAGGTAACCCTAAGGTAATTACTTCTCCATTTCTTCTCCTCTCTGAAATTCTGTATAGAATCCACTGGGATATCAAGAACAATTTCTCCACGACGTCGAGCCAGTATCCTTTTAGAAGTAAGATAGAGGCATAGATCTCTATGACCCTCTTTCCCAAAAAATTTTCCCTTCTTTCTCGGGAATAGAACAACTCCTCTGTCCAATGTTCTCAGCAATAGCTCCTCCCCCTGCATTAATTCCAATGGCTCCTCTTCCTCCAGGATATATTTAAAGAGATAATAACAGCCAAAGACCGCTATCCCCATTGAAAGTAACGAGAGAAAGAGATTTCCGATAATGAGATTATAGATAAAGGTCAGGACTATGATAATTGCCACCAAGCCGAGAAATACCTCATAGCCCATCCCCCTTATTTTCTCCTGGATCATTTTTATGTATTAAAATTTCATTCATAAAAATCTATTCCTTTCTCAAAGGTCTGAATAAAATTCAATCTGCGTTTTAAATTTTGTAATTGATTCATTCCTCTATCTTCATCTCCTCTATTTCAGCTGCCAAGTGCATTGAGGGAACCTCCATCGCGGCTTCAACTAACACAAGTAATGTCTCCAACCAGTTCAGGATTCCCACCATTACCAACGGTGCTGCTCCTAACGCGAGAAATCCCGCCAATCCGAAGCCAGTTTCCATGGTAGAATCTTTAACTAAACTAAGTAGTGGTATGGAAGCAATTCCGATTACTGCAAGGATTGCTGCCATTAATGGCTGGATAAATGTCCAGAGTATCGTCTGCCTTATTATGTTCTTTCCAATCTTCTGTGTAAAATGTAACGAGTAGAGAAATATCCCAATGGGGAATAGCATGGTAAATATCAAAATCATAAAGTATCTCATCCCTATTACGATGAAAGGAACACTGGAAATGATAATTCCAAACATAAAAATGAATAACATAGGCCAGAACGCAAGAAAGGGCATTTTATGTTTAACGACGTTCCATATGTGGTCCACACATGTCCTTAAAACCTCTAATGCCAGTTCCATATTCCCAGAATTGGTGTTAATGATAAAATTTGTAAGGTATAAGGAAATATCCAAGAATGCCTGTACTATGGGGATGGTAAAGACAATAAATGCTACAGAAAGAAGTAATCTCAAGAGACTTCCCTTTGCCCTTGCCCTTCCCTCTGGAGAACCGGAGACAAACATGAGATATAAAGCCAGTAAGAGGAAAGCCAATAAATAGAAGGGTGTAAGGAGATTGATGAAAAAATTTACCTTGTTCCCTATTATCGGATTTTCATTTCCATCGGCAAGGATCAACTCCGGATTGCTTTGCTTGAGTATATTGAAGAAGGCATCGGGTTGTAAAGCGTCTCTTATGGGATCAAAGAACGCCGCTCCTATAAAAAATGTATATATAAAGTCTCTAATTATCTCACCTATCACACCACCCAATCCGGCAGACATCCCAGATTTTGTACTACCCCTTACACTTCCAATAAGATCGATTTGGCAGAATACCTCTGTAGAGAGTATCAGCAACATCATCAATACCACGATGACCTTTTTACCTTTTATTACCATTTTCATCCTATTTCATAGTTTCATCTATAACTACGGCTCCTATTGAAAGCGGAGCTGCCTGTAGTACCTCAAACAAAAATACGAGGAAAGCAAGCCAGTCTCCCACCCCTAGGATCATCATTGGTGACCCGATGAAAAAGAAAAGTGCCCCGATAAGGATATAAAATTCTGGGATATAGGATGGCATAGAACCAATCCCAATCCCAATGATCACTAAGGCTAATGTCCATGCTACCGGCATAAATGTCCATAAAAATGCTTGAATAAACAAATCCTTTCCTATACGCTTTGTGGGGTAAAATGAATAAAGAAAAAAAGCCAATGGCAATAACATTCCAAACAGGATCACCATTGCATGTCTTAAAAGCAACAGGACGGTCAAACCAAATAGCAAGGTGGCGTGAATGGCAAATAGTTCAATCCCACCAGTTCTGTGAATTAGTGTTAATTTCCAGAACTTATTGTATAAACCACTACTGGCTCCCTCTAAAACATCAATTCCAGTAGTGCCGCCCATCGACATTAATACCTTAGCAAGATTTTCAGATATTATAAAGAGAATTCCCAATACAAAGGGGGATATAGAGATCAGAACCAGGCCTATTATCAGATTACTGAGAAGTGATTTTGCCTTAGCCCTTCTCCTTACATCAGAGGAAGCTATGAGGATGTAAAGTGCAAGGACAAGGATGGCCAAGATATAGAATGGTGCGATTATCTTGATGAAAAAGAATATTCCTGGGGTTATCTCGCTCAATGGGGGATTGGTTGTTAAAAGCAGGGGAAAGCTATCAAAGATTTTTTCATAAAAAAGACCCACTACCTGCCATCCCGATGTGACTATCCAACCCTTGGCTAATAACTTAAATCCCTCGGCTAATGCAACATCAATTATACCTATTACCAGCGCTCCAATAGCATTTACTGATGTTGATAGCAATAAAATCGCAGTCAATAATACAAAAATTTTTATTTTTTTATCCATTTTTTAGGGTAAAAATTTCTTGAATAGTGTTATCATTACGATGGGGACGAGAATTATTGCAAAATGGGCTACTGATCCGAAGCCCAATTCCATTAAACTTACACTACCTAGATCTATAGATGTAAAAAACCAGGCAAGTAGATTGTTAACCCCCGGAATAGGAAAGACATTGAGGCATGTAATCTCTGGATTAGACACCAAGGTAGTAACTGAGAATGCCTTTGCCACGGAAACTAATGCTAGAGCCATGAATGCCTGAATGAATGTCCATACTAGGAATTGCTCAAGTATCGTTTTTCCAATACTCTTTAGTCCGGGAATAGAATAAAGAAGGATTCCCAATGGGAATAAAATCATCAATGCGGTAAGAATAATACTCCTCAGAGATATTATCATATAGGGTAACCACGCAAATACATACACAAGAATGTAAGGAATTATCCCCAGTTCAACATCCGGTATCATTGACCATGTAGCTAAGATAAGCATTCCCCATATCCCTCCATCAAGTATATTCCCAATAAGTTCTAAACTCGTTAGAGTGAAGATACTATCTGTTAAATCCCTTGAGATGGATAATATTAACCATATCAACTTTGGTGATAGGGATATTACCACTAATGTAATTATCAGTTTGCCCAGCAGAGATTTTGCCCTTACCCTTCCCTCTGGTGATGATGAACACAGTAGTAGATAAAACCCAATTGAAACTATTAACAGGGAATAGACCGGAAATAGAATTTTTAGCAGTATATTCAGGGATGGGAGAATTCCCTCAACCGGCGGATTATAGAGGATTACCCTGTCAAAATTTCGGACAAAGGATGTTCCATCACCCCTTAACCATACACCGGTGGGTGCTGCAATAGCTAAGCCCCTGATAATGGGTTTTATTATAAGGCTCTCCAATAGAACCTCAAGAGATTCAAGATGAATGTGCTTAGCTTGTACGGTAACTGTTGTTGTCATTAATAATGTTATTACCAATGCCAATACCATCAAATTTGTTAACCTTCTCATGGTAAAAATCCTCTAAAGAATCTTATTATGAATAAGGGCGCTACGGCGAACATCAGACATCCTACCAGTGGTATGACTAGTATAATTACGGGGCCCCAACCAACTTTCATGAAATCTTCCCCTAAACTTATTATGGACTGAACAATAGTTAGAACTATTACAGCGTTAATAACCTGTAGGAATGTCCATACAAGGGTTTGCTCTAACATGGTTCTTCCCAATGCCTTGGTAAATTCAAAGGAATAGAGAAGTATCGCTAATGGAAACAAAACTATAAATGTAGAAACTGCAAAGAATCTTATCACTATGGGAAAGATGAATGCACCCCATACCAGGATCATAAAGAAGAGAAATGTATACCAACCCAGCTCTATCTCTATGAAGCTTGCTATAAAGTGTAACCCCTTTAGACCACTTGGTGGAATCGTTTTCCCCATACTTGTATCCCATGCCTCTGTAAACACACCCTTTTCAGTAGGGGTGAGAATGGATGATGTTAATCCCTCAGAGACTGTTAGTAATAGACCCATCAACTGAGGCGATATTGAGACAAAGATTAGGCCTATTATCAACTTGGTTAGCATTCCTTTTGCTTTAACTCTTCCCTCAGGAGAGGAAGAGAGAAAAAGGATATAGAACCCAAGAAATGCTATTACTGGAATATAAAGGGCAAATACAAATTTTATGACAATGCTCATCAGATTGAGTAATTCACCAATGGGGGGATTCATCATCACTATCTCTGAGATATTCTCCTTAAATTCATCCAATCCCTCGGTTCCATATGAGGTTGCAAGCCAGATATATAACAGCCTCTTGGCAGTCCATAGTATAATGCCCAGTATATTAAATCCCGCCTCTTGGCCCTCTCCAAATACCTTTGGTATTCCTGCGGTTGATATTAATACCATTCCCAATACCAACCCAACTACCATCAAAATCTTAATCCTTGAGTTCATTCTATAATGGTGGTAATAACTTTCTGAGCAACATGAACAGGATTATTGGCCCAAGCATTAGGGTAAAACAAGCGGCGAGGTCAAAAAAACAGACAAAGGGGAATACCCTACCGAGAAGAGGAAGCGTACTGACAGTAGGAAATCCAAATCCATAGATTAATAACTCTTCTGGAACCATCATCATTCCGGTACCTATCGCAACGAGGGTTATGGCATAGAATTCCTGTATCAATGTCCATAGCAAGAGTTGCTCCAATAAAGTGCCCCCTAATTTCTTTGTTGGATCAAAGCAAAGGAAAAATATGGTAAATGGAAACAGCAGCGTGAAGAGCATCACCATCAGGTATCTAAAGGCTAAGATACCATAGACACCAATAAAGAGCGTAACGCTTAACATGAGCATGGGTATGGTTCTGTCGGGCTTTGCGTGGAGTTTTAATTTTCCTATAATCTTGCCCAGATTGCCAAGTACCTTTACTGGCTGGTAACCTTTCATTCCTTTCGTTCCCCAGCTATAATGGGATTTCTTAATTTGACCTATAGAGTATCCAGTTGCATGGGTTACTATACTCACCGGGGCATTTATACCATATATAGCCCCCACGGTCAACCAAAACGAACCCCACATTGCCCCATTATATGTATCCACTGCCTCAGTTACCTCTTCCTTTCCTTGATCCAGAATTGATTCCGTTACTCCGGTGGAAAGGTTAAAGAAGATACTAAGCAAATAGGGGGAGATGGAAACTAATATCATGCCAATTACCAATTTGCTAAACATGGATTTTGCCCTCGCCCTTCCCTTCGGTGAAGCAGAGAGGAAAAGAAGATAGATACCCAATGAAACGATAGCTAGGACATAAAACGGGATTAGTAGATGAACGAAAGAGTATATTGCAGAATTTACCCCTGGCTGAAGCGGATCCGGATTTTCTAGGATATAACTATTTATATTTTCTGAGATGTCTGTGGTTATTCTCCATGTTACTAAGCCAAAAAGGATAACATAACCCAATGTTCTACTTCGCTCAAACTTGTCCTCTAGCTCCGCCCCTAAAAACGCTTTTCCATGATGCGATATTGTATGCTTAAGATTCGTAAGCTTAGACTTCAATGAGCCGGATATACTACCCCAAGGTATTAACCCTAGGACGCCCGTAACTGATATGGCCCCAACACTACTTGAGAATAGTAGGAATACCACAAATATTGCAAGTATCTTATTCCTCACCCTTTTTGAGTTTTCCTTTCGCATTTTCATAGTAATTTATCACCATACCTAACTCGGAATACAAATCCCTAACTGGTACGGATCATTCACGTTTCATCATAGTTGCACCTGTTGCAATTTTCATCAATTTTTGCAACTCAAGTGTATTCGCCTCTACGTCATAACCTTTTTTGAAACTATTGAAATCTACATCGTAATTCTCAATCATCTCATTCTTCTCCCTTCAATTCCTTGAACCACTCCCCAATATCTATCCTTTTTATCTTGAAGAATCTGTACGAGAATAGAATGAATATCAGTATCAAAATTAAAATCAAAAAAGAGGCTAAGAAGTCTCCCTTGAAGAATGGGGAGCGGGATTCTGTAGAGCCCACTTGCACCTTTGTAACGGTCGGGGAAGCCTTGGGTTCAGAGTGTCCCATATGTCCTAAAAATAAAAAAGTCAATAAATCTGTGCCACTGCCACGAAGCTTGAATGTAAATTTCGCCACTCCATTTCCATCTGTCATAACATATCCATCCTTTACCAGAGAATCCGGGGATAGGAATTCCACCTTTCCTCCGCTTGTTATATATATCGGCTCATTATCAATTGCGTCTTGAGGAGGATCATAATAATGTAATGTCAATGTCCCCTCTACCTCCTGTCCTGCCTTGATATTCCATGGATCTGTAATATTAAATTCATAATCAATCCTTGTGGCTTCCCTTATGACAACATCCACATATGGATTTTCTGTAAGAGGGGGTGATGGAAACAAATCTATGGTAATATTCCTGAAATGCGAGTGGATAGTGATATTTGCATTTTCTCTAATATCCTTCGCAGTCAGAGTGTCTTCCTCCATTTCCCCTTCTGTGTTGGGAATGGAGAGTTTGAGTGTATTGAAGTCGAATGTATAGGTGGTTTTATGATCGGTGGAATTTTGCCTTACATTTAGCAATGTAGCTAAAAGCCCTGTGAAATCGTAATCCTTAAATCCAATATCAAAATATTTTTCCATAGAGGAAACGTTTTCTGTATATAACCCTACGAAATCGTAATACTCTCCGAGATTTACGTTGTCAATGTAGCCAGTTGCTTTATGTGATTCAAATTTGATACTTGATATGTACTCTTCTTCAATGTCCACACATTGTCTCTTCCAACCGAATGGGAGATCACAGGGTGGAGAGCCGTAATCATCACATCTCAGCTCGAACTTTTCGTTTCCATTCACATAGAGCTTTAGATAGCCTCCATCTTTACATTTCTCAATTCCATACATGAAACACAATTTGTTATAGGGGAGGGTATGCAGGGGTATGGGAGTAATTCTCTGTTTTATAGTTCCTCCGTCCTCCAATTTTACACAATATCCGGAGAAGCCATTTTGCACCCTGTTTACATCATCGTTAATCTTTGCCCAGTTTTTGTATTCCTCACCCAAATCCCGCTCAAATTCCCCATTCCTTATCCTAACACCCTGTTCCTCGTGGAAACTTCTCTTGGATTTACATGGATCTGGATAACAATCATTCTGGGTACAGACACAATCATTATCAGGATCAGAATCCGTATTGGGATTAAATCGTCCTCCTGTATCATTTGTACATGTCACATCAAAGCGATTATCTGGATGATCACACCAGCAGCTGGGAGGGCATTCCTTTTTACATGTTTCATTGAAATCAAATTCTTTTCTTTCATATCCATAGGAATCATGATGTGTATATACTCTAGCAGTATCACCGGGAGATGCAAATTTCTTGTAGAGGTAGTGCTTTACCGGATAAACCAATGGGAAATAACTGATAGTGGAATCATTCACCTGAAGGATGAACATTCTCAAAATATCTGGATTTAGGGTGATATTCAAGGTCCCGTAAATTCCCCTGTTTCCTCTATTATCCACGAATTGGTCTATAACTCCTGTGATGTTGATCCGGGTGTTGTCCAGTATGTCATCGTGGCTTACGTGGGGGATTATTACATCGTTTGATACCGAAATTTCTCTTTCCTCGAAGAATGTTTCCCTTTCTAAGCGTTTTCTAACCCATGTCTCCTCCCAGCAGCTACAGCTACAACCACTACCATCCTCACCGCAATCACATACAACGCTACTCTCACAATGTGAGTATCTATCCTTACTTTCACCACCACAACCCACATGCCAGTCTCTGTATGTGGGATTCTTTGTCTTTACGCATCTCCAATCAAAATCCTCACAAGTACAACTACCCTGACCCCTACACACTGCACGATCACACACACGCTCATCACATGCCACATAATACTTGTCCTTCCTCAACTGGGTTACGTAGGTATGAGTGACTTTGACATCATATTTGGTAGATTCATCTAACAGGTTATAATCTATAACCACATCGGAATTCACGATGAATTCTTTCATGGCATCAGCCGGTGTGAGTATCCTGATTATTTCATTTCCCACTGAAGATATTGGTATAGTTGCAAATCCCTGGTTTGCGTTATCAATTATATCAAAGCTGACACCGTTCACGTTGGTAGATGGTGAAAAAGAGGCCTTAGTGATCGCTATCACACTGCCATCTGGATAAACGCATTTCTTAACGACAGAAGGACCAGGAGCGTCCTCGCCCCAACCACCCCAGTGGGGGTAATCATCATAGATCTCAACCTCCTCTATATGAGAACGCTCCGGACAGCAGTATCGTTCACCTTTAAACCATACAAGTTTATACGGAATCCCGTGAAAACTTTTAGGACCTCCATGAGCACAACCATGAGGTGGAGGACAGTAAGGTATGCCCATATCCCATACCACTGGGACGGGATCCGTTTGCAGAATGTATTTCGATTTAACCTTGCACACTTCAAAGCAATCCTCCTCCCCCCCTATAACATAACCGAGAACTTGCATACCCGAAAGTTCTGTACAGGTATCTTTAACTACTGTGCAATCCGTAGGATCTGCCTCACAATGGTTATCGATACAATGCGAACATTCATCCGTTCCGGAACCACCACACCACGAACTGAGACCCTCCCTGAATGAGGAATAACAATCTACAGGATCACGTAATGCATCACACTTCTTTTTTGCATCGCAACTGAATTTACATGCGTCATATCTGTCGAAGCCACTTCCATCATAAAGGGTTCCATCTCCAACTGCAGTCCATCCCCAACAATTTTTCATATCCTCCAAGAATGGGGTAACCATGAAGATATTACACCAAGAAGATTTGAATAATTCACCGAAACTCTTTACTGGTGTTGAGGGGAATATCCCCGTGTCGCACTCTGCTATCACTATTGGAATCAATAACGATATTCCCAACCCGATGAGCAACAAATTCCTTTTTAGGTGTTTGTTTTCTCTGGACATTTTTGATATCTGCTCTTTATGCGATCATATCATCTATATTCTGATCATAGTTCCATCTCCTTATATCACCGATATATGATGAATCAGCAGGATGAGTTTCGTTAATGGGATGCGTATCAGTAAGGGAATACCACCCATAGTTAACTGCATAACATGTCCTTGTATCCTTTAGATGGGTTTTAAAACAGTAGACTTGGTTGGCCCTTGCTTCTGATACTAGCTCATCGTCCAACGATTCCAATTTGTCTGTCAATTCTTTATACCAGTCATTTAATTTTTTGTATAATTCCTCTCCATTGAAAAATGTCTCTGAAAGTTTTTTATATTGTGCTTGATGCAGATACGTTATAACTTCATAATCCTCCACCTTAACTTCATAATCCTCCACCTCACAGGTCCTGGTTTCATAGCTGGTATATTCCCGCTGATTTAGCAGATAATGTAGAGCATTACCATCCGGCAATTTTGTTTCAATATCATACCATGTCTCTGCATCCACGATTCCGTAAGTTGTATCTTTCTCACAGATTGATAAGGGGATCTTTATATCTTGCTCCCCAGGAAGAATAGCATCTATAAACCCTCGCCACGTATCCTCCAGTACCATGACTATGGGATTCTCATCAAATTCTTCGGTTATATAAATCCCATACCCCTTGGGGAAGGGAAGAAGAACAGGTTTACAGATATCTGGAGCGGTAGGAACGCAAAAATCCCCACCAACCACATTACAATCTTCATCAAGGATTAAATGATGGGCATAGTTGAAAGGATCCGAGACATTTCTAAGTTCATCATCCTCTTTATGGAATACAGTCAAATTTTCATAATAGGTTGGAATTACTTTCTCGTCAATTACATCTCCTCCATCAATCAACTTGATGATGGGAATTCCCTTGAAGCTGTTGAGGGAACAACCCATTGGCCCTCCCCTCCAATCTGTTGTGAGGATTTCAGTTCCTTCATCACCTGGGTTTAGGTTTATAGTGTAACCGCCACAGTGGTCACAGTGGGGCACACCTACCGGGGGGCTAGGCGTTCCAAATTCACACAGCACAAGCTTTGAATTCGTAGCGTCCCAAATCTGTATCTGAAAGGTGTGTGCTACTGTGTCTGTATTTTTGATGGTTACATGGAATTCTATCTCATCATCTCCGGCTATCCATGCCAACCACGATGGCGTATCTATCACATGTATCTTCACATTAGTGATCTCCCCAGACTGAGCATTCACCATCCCCATAAAAAGAATCAAAATCAGAGCCAGAATTCCTATTTTAGATTTCATACCAGTAATCTATTTGAATAGAAATAATATAAAACTTAGATAATATTCCTTTCTACTTGCGAATCTTGCTGGTGCTGATAGATGCTAAAGAAGGGCAAATAAGAAAAAGAAAAAAGTCCGTAACCTAACCAGGGGATTTAAATTCTCCGCAATCGAGGGTTGTAGGACCTAAATCGTCATATCACTACATATTATATCACAGTCATCGATTAGAAGTTTAATAGGATCAACGATCTTACCCATATCTATTCCAGCAACACTAGCTAACCAGGATATTATGTACAGGGCAATGAATATAGCAAGCCAAGCGATGATGACATGAATTATACCCTCCTTTGCCTTGGATCTTGCCTCAGGATCCTCAGCCGAAGTGGCCCATTTGGCTCCGTAAACGATTATCATTATCACTATTATGAATACTACCACGTAGAGAATAAGTTTAGCTACACTACATAACATATTACATATCATCCCAGGCGCCGTTGCTGTCTGAGCGAAAACGACACCAATACTCATTAATAAAACTCCAAGCATCAAACATAATTTAAATTTTTTACCAAGTGTTGATTCCATTATGTTACCTCCCAATATTTATATATTTATATTTAGCACAAGACAATATATAAGTATATAGGTTTATTTTTTAATAAAGTGGATTTAAAGCTCAGATTAAGGGATGATATAAGTCAGAGGGATATTGTAATGTTCCTCGGATTGCTGGCATTCCTGGCGATTTGGGCCCTGCTGACATTCTATGTTTTTCTTCAACCGCTTTCCATCTGAGGCATATAACTCAGGTAAGGGTCGATATTATAAACTGAGCAATTCTGAATCTCGTCAATTATGGTTGCTAGTTCTGTTTTATTTTCTGTTTTATTTTTCAGTTTCTCAAAGGTATCTATCTTAACTACAATGAATCTGGCATTTTTATGGGAACAGTTAAAGAGAAATCTCTCTTGTTCATAATCATGTGCCATATACGCTACAGATACTCCATCGTGGGCAAGGGCTTGAATCAGGACAGACGCCCTGCAATCCACAAATCTCACTAAATGGCTGTCAACGATAACCAGGTCACTCGAATTAACGTTCGCTTTTATGAGATCTGCTACCATCTCTCTTCTGGTTATATCCTCGCTCATTAACCAGTTCCTGTTGAGGAAAGCCCCGAAATCGTAGTAAATGAAAAAAGCCACAGGGTAAAAGATCAGTATGAGGGTTATAATGGCAACGCCCATGGGTTTTATACTGGTTAATCTTTTCCTAAAGTAATTGATGGAAAGAGTGAATATCCTGATCAAGAGAATGGCCATACCCAGACACAGAAAGGTGTGTATGGGAATCAGCATATGATCCGTTCTATCAAAAATAAAGATTACTGAGAAGAGGGGCAGGAAGGAATAGATCAAAATGTCCCGGTTTATTTTTTCCTTAACCAAAAAAAGCCCCAGAACCCCAAGCCAGAGATAATCTATTCCCCGCATCAGGAAATCGTCGGATAGGGATAGAAACCCCTCAGGAGAGTATATAATGAAGAATGTCACAATCGAACCTGCTATATAGTAAACCGGCAGATTCTCTCCGATTTCATGGATGATTGGCTTGCAAAATTTGTCCGTCTTTCTGATAGCTCTGGGGAGATACAAGGTAACTATCATCAGCATTATAAAGAGCAGCATACCGGAAAAATTAATCCTGCCAGAATTGTGCAGGATATCGTGGATGAATGCATCTGGCATGATCCACAGCATAACCCCTGTAAAGAGAAGGAACGGAATCGAAGATAGGATTAATACATTCAAGGTCTTCTTTTTGCAATAAAACCAGAATAAAATTGCGATGGAGATAAGAATAAAAAACCCCTGGATTTCTGTTATCAATGCTAAACCCAGAGAAAGGGAAACGAGATAGAGCCACCTGTCCTTTTTCTCGTCCAGATACCTGATAAAAAAATATAGCGTTAGTAATAACAAAAGCATCAACTGATTGTTGGCAAAACCCATCCTGTTCCAGTAGATAGCTGTTGGATAGATTGCGAAGAGAAAACCTGCCAATAACCCGGTTTTTTCATCAAACATCTCCTTCCCAATGAGGTACAGTACAAGGATGCTTAGTAGGCTATAGGTAACGCTCAATGTTCTCAGAACGATCAAATAATTTCCAAGGAATTTCAGCAAGACACCAGCGATAATGAAGAACAATGGCGGATGAGGGACAAAGGCATACTGTAGACAGAACCACTGCATTTTTCCATTGGTTAAATTCCACGCAATGTTCATGTTAACTCCTTCATCCCAGTACCAGTGGGGGATAGTCTCTAAATTCCAGGCTCTGAATGTAGTGCCTAACAAAAGGATTAACAAGAGAATCTTGAAATTTTTATCCATGTTAAATTATATCGGGGCTAATAGATATTATGAATGTCTCTGTGATAATCCCAACCTATAATGAGAGAGAAAATATCAAGGAGCTGATTCCAGAGATATTCAGAGTCTTTGAGAAAAACAGGATAAATGGCAATCTGATAGTAGTGGATGACAATTCATCTGACGATACAGCAGATGAAGTAAAAAGGCTCAAAGAGAGGTACTCAATTATCCTGCTCAAGAGAGAAAGTAAACAGGGTATAGGCTCAGCCTATATTTCCGGGTTCAAAGAGGCATTAAACCTGAATCCTGATATAATCTTCGAGATGGACGCCGATTTTTCTCATGATCCAACTTATATACCCGAATTTATCGAGGCTCTAGAAAATTCCGATATGGTTCTCGGTTCGAGGTATATCAAGGGCGGAGGAATAAGAAACTGGGGTCTGTTGAGAAGGATCGTAAGTAAAGGAGCGAACTTTACTGCCAGAATCCTTCTTGGTTTAAAGGTTAATGACATAACCACCGGATACAGGGCCTATATCAGGGAGGTTCTGCAGGGAATAGATCTCGACAAAATAAGATCCGATGGCTATGCATTCCAAGCAGAGATGCTATTTAAGGCAAAGGAAAAGGGATTCAGAGTAAGAGAGATTCCGATCGTATTTGTGGACAGAGAAAAAGGGAGCTCGAAGTTATCAAAGATGGAAATTATAAAATTTTTCGTATTCTGCCTGCGGAAGGGCTAATGTATTTAAATGGAAACACACAATAAACTAATCGGTTAAAGAATGAAAATTCATAAATTCATTTCACTGGCGGTGCTGGGGATTTTATTGCTGAATCTCTCTGTATTGGCAGGAGCACAAGACCCATTAGAAGAAATCAAACTCAAAATCGAAATAGCCGCCTGCTGGATTCTCAGCATTCTCGTCGTTATAGTTGGACTCGTAGCGGCACTGTTCATAGTCCTATCCGGAATTAAATGGATGACATCAGAGGATCTGGCCGAGAGAAACGAGGCTAAAAATAGAATCATGTGGGCCATAATCGG
>DAOVSE010000034.1 GCA_030633595.1 Candidatus Altarchaeota archaeon | reverse complement strand
TCTTACCTCCCTTTTTTACCATCAAAATGCTCTCAAAACAGCCTTAGCAGAATCCCCAAGAATATCCTCTTTATCTTTTAATTCCTTCATAATCCCTTTAAATTTTACATTTCCCTCTGGAACTCCTGCTCTTCATTGAATTCTCTATCTCGATTTTTTTGGATACTTTTTTGGATACTTTTTGGATACTTTTTTGGATACTTTTTGGATACTTCTTATCCACTAAAGTATATCTTATTTTCCTTTTTCCCTTCCCTATCCTTCTAAAAATACCTCTATTTACCAAATCTGTAAGATCTAATGTTGATGTCCTTTTTGAAACCTTATTAAGTTCCTGATACTCTTTATTACCTATGGACTCTTTTTTTACAACATAACTTATTGCTTTAATTTGTCTTTCATTCAATCCAGTTACTCTGACCTCTGCTTCCTTCTCCAATTTTTCAAATTTCTTCCTCGTCGAGAACAAGGTAACGATAACCGTTCCATCCACGTCTTTAACGATCGGCAGTTGACAGCGTAATCGTTACCCTAATCGTTACCTTTAACCATGTATTTTACACCTCTTCCCTTCCCTGCCATTGTAACTAATCCTTTCCCAGCCATGTCTTTCAACTCTTGATATGCTGTTTTGTTGGATACAGAATTAATCCCCATATATTCCTTTCGTGTTATAAAACCTTTTTTCTGTGCGAAGTATAATGCCTTTTTCTGCCTTTCATTGGGTCCCGTTATTTGCGTAATCTCAAGGATGTATCCTAACCCCTTTTCTCAAATTCGGGTTCTAGTACCCCATGTTTAAACACCATTCAAACACCTTTCAATCATTTTTCTCGACACTTCTCGACATTTCTTGTCGAGAAAGAATATAGTACACGTTGTAGCCACCCCCCCTCCTTTCAATCAGTCCTAACTCAATAAGTTCCTTCAATTCTCGGTTTGCCTGTCTCTCATGCACCCCAAGTAATCTTTCATATTCAGATCTTGTAATCTTGCCATGTGTTACTATGTGCTCTATGGCTCTCTTCTGAGTGTTTTTTATATCTAAGGCATGTATATACTCCTCTGTGAGTATAGATCGTCTAAAGGTAACGACTAAACTAGTCTCAGTATCTTCAAATTCGGGTTCTGGTATCCCCCATCTCTGGCATTCCTCTATCATATCAAGGGTCCCCCCACCTACATCCTCCACATATTTGACCCAAAAGAGTTGCCTGAATAACAGAGGGTTCTTTGGCATGGACTCGTGTTTTCTCCTTAGGGTCTCGACTGTCCAACCCTCCGGCAATCTCCCAGGGTTCCATATTTCTATGTAATCATCAAATACCCTGACCTGTACTTTAGATGGGAATAAATAATCCCTATGAACAACAGCATTCACAATCGCCTCTCTTATCGCATCTGGTGGGTATTCATATTTCTCTTCCCTCTGAACCTTCTCGGGAACTAACCATATCGCCTTTCTTATATTTCGCAAAACAAAATCTCTCGCATTATCGATCAGATCAAAAACACTCCCCTCCAGTGTCTGGAAGTCTATGTAAGGTTTAACGGGTTCATTTCCAGAAAATCTGATACATTTCACCTCCGATTGCAAAAACATCGGCTCTTTACCGAAGAGTAGAATAGCAGCATTTGTCAGTTTTCCATCCTCAAGCAGCTTTAATCTCATTAATACTTCTTCGATATGAGCATCTTCGGGGATTTTTAATCCCCTCTGTTTTCGTGCTTCCTTCAGAAACCATCTCACCTTTTCTTCATTGATATCATCTAAGGTTGCTTTTTCACATACCTGAGAATCCCACAGAAATTCATTTCCCTCAGAGATAATCCGCCTCAATTCATTTACATCAATCTTCTGGTTTGTCTTCCCAACCCTCTTAAATGCTACTGGAATTCCATCTATCTTGGTAAACACTGGCTTTAGTGGAGATTCCTTTACCTCTATAACCAAGACAGATTTTTCTTCAATCCTTTTTATTTCAATGGAAGGATAAATCACCGGATCAGTATTCTGCTTGATTTCATTGCCCAAATTCTCGATTTCTTTTCCTTTGATTTTTATTCCAACTATTTCTTTTACAGAACCGTCCTTGTTCTCTTCTATCCCAACAAGAATCTTCCCTCCCTTAGAGTTCGCAAATGCCGAAATTGTTTCAAGGATTTCCCTTCTCTCTGCCAAGGATTTCTTGAATTCTCTCTTCTGGGATTCTTTCATTTTTATGATTTATGCTGTATTTATCAGATATCCCTCCAACCCGATCTTTTGCATAATCTCATTAAGTTCGCTATTTATCTCCTTCCTCCCCCCCGTTTTCGATACAAATTAACTCAACAAAATGTGACCAACTTAATTGTTCAGACACTGTCTGAATAATTGGATAAGTCTTATAAAAGCGTACCATGTAGTGCAAATTGACCTTGCCTATGCCTAAATCTCTTGCCAGATTTTCAATTAACCGCTCACCATAGTCTGCTCTTTCCTTGTGTTGTAATTCCTCCCTCACTATCCTCTCTCCGATCTGCCAGTAGGTCTGAACCCGTATGTTGTCGACCGCTTTATAAGCACAATACTTTGCCTTTTCAAGCAGGGATTTAATGTCGTTTAGGGTTTTCCGTATAACCTTCTAACCCCTCCTTCTCTCTCAGTTTCCTTTTCCTGAGTTTGAGTTGCGTCATGTATTATACTTTATTTTCCGTTTTTAAATACTCTATGATTTTATAGAGAAATTTAGATAAGTTGGCATTATACACAGAGGAATGGAACTTCTAATTATGAGCCTATTGGGGATACAGAAGATAAGGAATTGCCCGCACAGAAATCATTCGTGATAAAATCCTCACAAAACTATAAAACGCAGCATAAATGTTTAAACATGATTTGGATTTCTGCGAGAGGTTTAAATAGTTGCCGGTATAATGGGTAGATTGCACTGGGATTCACCTGAATTTTACTATACCAGACTATGGTAAAAATTTTGTGTATTTTATAGTTATTTTCTTTATTTAAATACGTAAAATCTTTAATATAACATACTATGGTAAAATTAAGTGGTTTCGATCTGTTGCTAAAGCTGCATCAGAGCGGGCAGGTAAGCAGGGAACAGCTACTTGAATTGGTTAGAGGGGATGCCAGATACGAGAAGACTAGCAAGAGGATCATATATGAAAGGGTAAGATGGTTGAAAAGACAGAAATTTATTAGAGAAGATGGGGGCAGATTACAGGTCGACCTCAGTCATGGAAAAACATGGGATCTGCTTGCTTTTTTATACTGGAGCAGACTTAGAGGTAGAGACTATAACCAACTGGTTAATGAGAATGCTGTAAGGATTTTTGAGAGCGTATTCGAGGGGGCGGAAACCCTAAAAAAGTTGACGCAAGAGACAGAGCTGTCGAAGCCCACAGCACTCAAATACATTCAAATTCTTGAGAAGAGCAGGTTCCTGAGGAGGGAAAGGGAGAAACCGCTCATGCTGAAAGCCAATATCAACGATCATACCCTGTATTACATAAATTACCTGGAGCTGGATCTCGGTAAAGTCCAGAACAGATACCCTTTACCGGACCTGCCAGAGGTACATTCAAGGAAATTGATGAGGGATCTGATCAGGATACATACCTACTCCACCACAGTGACAGAAGGGAATACCTGTACAGAAGAAGACGTGGACAGGATAATGAAAAACCAGCCGGTTAAACTCACACCAAGAGAGACACTAGAGATAATTAATACTGAAAGATCAGTTAAGAAATTACTTGAATACCGGGGGAAGGAGATAACGGAGGAGAGGATAAAGAAACTGCACAGTATATTGATGAACAACCTAATTGAGAAGATAGGAGAATACCATTATGGTGGGAAGAGAATAATAGGATCCAGGCATAAGCCCCCTGCTTCTGTGGTTGAGATAGAATCCACCATGAAGGGATTGATTAATTTCATCCATAAGTACATCAGGAAGACCAACCCCCTTCTTCTGGCACCTCTTGTCCATTTCATGTTCGTCAATGTACATCCCTTCCAAGACGGCAATGGTCGGATAGCGAGATTAATACACTCATGGATACTGCTGAAAAAAAACCTGCCATTGTTTGCTTACGATCCGGAAAATAGAAACAGGTATTTTCAGCTCTTGGAGGATGCCAGAAACATCGATGCAACAGAATTCATAAACTTTTGCAATCTGGAACATCAAAAAGTGATCAGGAAATACGTCGGTGAGTAATTTGTGGCAAATACTGGCAGTCAGGGAATTGATATACCCTAATTATGATCTGGTGGGGATACAGAGAATAAGAAAATTGCCCGTACAGAAATCATTCGTGATAAAACCCGCACACACCCTTAAATTTCCGCACAGATCTATATTAGTCTATTTCTTCTTGGGGTAGAGGGGGCATTTTTCGTTGCTGCAGCTTCTGCAGACGAAGATGTTGACTTCGACAAGCGCTATGAAGAACAACAGCCAGAAAATGGTCAAAAAAGGGATGTTTTTCCAGAGCCATGGCTGGGGGAAGATGAGCAGGGCCGTCACTGGTACTACTACCCCCAAGATGTCCCGGGGGGTGTAATTGCCCTGTTTTCTCGGTGGGAGGAATTTCGACAGCCTGCCTGGGAGGATATGACTGCATGAATCCCTGCAGGAACACTTTGAGCAGAAGGAATAGACTATTGTCGGCAGAGAGATGAGGATTAGCATGGCATACAGTAAAACCATCAGTAGGGACTCGCTCATTATGGACAGCAATCCGATCAAGACTGAAACAGATATCAGAAACAGACTGAAGATGCCATGAAACCTGCTGTACATCTTAAACCCTCTATATAACTTCCGCACACACCCCCATAAAACCCGCACAGATCCATAAAACGCAACATGGATGTTTGAGTGGAACAGTTAATATCTTCCCCCCCTAATCTATTTATATGAGCTGGGTAATTATCCTCGGTTTACTTGCCGCAGCATTCACCACTGCTGCTCTCCTGCCGCAGGTAATCAAGACCGTGAAAACAAAGAAAACCGACGACATCTCCCTGTTAATGTATGTTATCCTCTCAATTGGTATCTCACTATGGCTGATATACGGTCTGCTCACTATAGATCTGCCGATAATACTGGCAAATTCAATCACACTTATCCTCACTGTAATTGTTTTAATTCTTAAAATAAGGCACGGATAAAAAAACCGTCTCCCTGCATTACGCCCTGAAATAGAGATTATATCACAGCGCACAGGCATAAAACCCGCACGGACCCTTATTCACTGCTTTGGAGGCAAGCCGGAGGTACGAATTGTGGTCACATAAAGTATTTGATTTATATATCTGTAGTCACATAGTATTATTATGCACATAGAAATCCGGGAAAGAGGAAAAAGGAAACTGTACTACCTCGCACACTCCATCAGGGAAGCAGGGAAAGGCAAAAAATTCAGGAAATACCTCGGTGCAGACCTCACAAAAAAAGAAATACAAGAAAAAAGACAGAAAACAGAAGAAGCCCTCAAAAAACAGATAAAAGAATACAAAAGAATAGGCGACCCACTCCACATAGTGCTCACAGAAAAAGACAAGAAACTAATCCAAAACCTAATTAACAAAACAGGCATCAAGATAAGCCACCTCAGCGAAGAAGACTGGTTCAGATTCACAGAACAATTCACCTACGACACAAACGCAATAGAAGGCTCCACGATAACACAGGCAGAAGTCAAAAACATAATCGAAGAAGACAAATGGCCGACACAAAAAACAAGACAAGAAATAGCTGAAACATACGGCGTAGCAGAAGCGATAAAACACATAAGAAAAACCCGACAACACCTCACACTAGAACTAATACAGAAACTACATCACATAGTCTTCAAAAACAGCAAACCCTACGCAGGCAAATTCCGCGAAAAAGGCATAGAAGTCGTCATCAAAAACGCACAAGGCAATATAATACACCGAGGAGCCCCACAACAAAAGATAACAAGCCACCTAAAAGAACTCATAAGATGGTATGGAGAAAACAAAAACAACTACCACCCCATAGTACTTGCAGCAGTAGTCCACAATCAAATCGAAAACATACACCCATTTCAAGACGGAAACGGAAGAATAGGAAGACTACTGCTGAATAACATGCTCATAAAACATGGCCTGCCGCCAGTAAACATCGAACTCAAAAACAGAACAGAATACTACGAAACACTACAAGCATACGAAAAAGAAGGCAACCTCAGGCCCACAATAGAACTAATACTCAAAGAATACAAGAAAAACATGTGACCACATTTTGCTGGTGTTGTAGTCACACAAAAACTAATGCCCTCCCAAATCCCACTCCTACCGCAGAAATTCGGGGCTTTAACGGATTTTTGCAAGGATATATATGATTCAGGTGTATTTCTTACTATGGGAAAGAAAATAATCTTGGTCTTGCTGGTAATATCTCTGCTGATTTTAGCTGCATATCAGTATTACAGCTGGCGTGTTGAGAAAGAATACGGAAAAATCATCGAGGAGTACAGGCCGGCACAGTTTCATCCCATGACGTTTGGTATGTATGTGGATTCGGCCAGCTACCTGTACATCCGGGAGCACTCGGGTGATTATATTCTGAGGGAGATAGAGCTATATGATGAATTGCCTGTTGATTTGTTTAGAATAGACTGTAGATACGATCTGTTCCTGGAAAACGACACAGAGAATATCGACAAATTGGATCAGGCAGTTGCAAGGATTAGAGGCACGGATAAGAAACTAATGCTCGGGGTATATGGGGTACAAAGCTGGTTTAATGAACCGAAACAATGGGATAACTGGAGAGATATGTACAGGCAGCAGGTAGATATTCTAATGGAGAGATACCAACCAGAGTATATGTATATTCTGCCAGAGGCACCCACATGTCTGGGTGGGCAGATAAGTGAAGTAGATAATATCACAACAGAAGAATGGGTAGAATTCACGGAGGAGATAGCAAAAAGAATTAAAACCAGCAATCCGGATACAATTGTGGTGGTTGGATGCTGCCTGCATGCCCCGGAAAATCCGCCATTCTTTACACAGCTTATTGGTAGAGATAATGACATAGATGCTATGGGGAATGACCCCTATTCAGTGGATGAGATGATAAATACGGACAAATATCTGGAATACTGGCATAATAGTCCTGACAATAAAGAGATGTGGATCACAGAGACATGGAGTAACGGGAATATCAGATACGAGAGACTGGGAAGATCTGCCAACTACATCAGGTTTGCGGTGTACTATGCACAGAAAAAGGGTCTTAATGGTTTCATTCTTTTCGGCGGCAGCTGGAGTATGCACAAAGGCGATGAATTTAAGAAACTGGATACGTTTTATGCCTACAAAGAGGTTATAGAAGAGGTCAGAAGAAACACAAAACACAACTCATCATAAATTCCATACATAAACAACGCAGAAATATTCTAATTGTGGATCCGGCGGGGATACAGAAGATACGGAAATTGCCCGCACAGAAATAATTCGTGATGGTGTTCCAGAACTTCCAGAGCACGGAACTCAAATAAAATTTCTATCCTTTAGTATCCTTTCAGCTTCATTGACAAATTCCTGAGATATTTTAAAGGCTTGCTTGATACCTTCTTCTGTTATCTTTATCTCCTCTCTTATTTCAACGTAGTCAACTCTTCTTCTATATGCATAACATCTCTGTATTTCCTCTGGAACATATTTGGTTACTATTCCTGCTCTTTTGAAGTCTCTGATCTTCCTCCATGTGGATGCCTTATCCCTTGGTACATAGCCCTCCAATGCAAGTACAAGAGCTCTTGCAGCATAGTAGATTTCATGAGCCGCTGTTTTTATAAAGCCGAGTTCTATATTCTTCTCGGCAGATTTTAATTTCTCTTTGGATTCCGTCAGATACATGGTAACCCTTTCCTTAAGCACTTTCAAACACCTCAATTACCTCCCTTAGAAATTTCTTGGCTTTCCCCAGATCCTTTAAGAGGAGTTCTTTCTCGATTTCTTTGCCGTCTTTCATTTGTTGTTCATATCTTCTGTTAATATCTTCTATTAGTCTACCATATCCCTTGTTGAATCTCTTTATCTGTTTACCCAACTCGTGCCTTGATCCCGGGATCTCACCCCTCGTCATTAGTAATGCTCTTCCAGAGTCTCTAACTACCATCTTTAGAGGAATTATTGCAGAGGCATTATCATTGGAGATCAATTCCTCGGCATTTTTTAGATTTTTTCTGGCGAAGTCTAAGGTATTTTGGATGTGTTCTTTGGAGGGCGTAGGAAGCTCCTTTTTGAGATATTCTATGTAAAATTCATCGTCATGAAGGATCAAACCATTTTTCAGGGTATTTATTATCAGATCGCTACCTTGCTTATAAGCAGAGTCGAAATCCCCTCTGCTGTATACGTGCTCTTCAACCAGTTTATCGTAAAAGATAGATATCTCTGGAAATAAATCCCTTGCAGTATCTCTGGTCTTTAATACATCCTCAGCTACAATAAGAATGTCGATGTCACTCTCGGGACGGATTTTTCCCTTAGCCAAAGAGCCAAAGAGGACTATCGAAATTAGATTATTGCCCAATTCCCTCTTTAGTTTTCTAACGAATTCCTCTAATGCGGCTCTGAATTCTGAAGGCAGATTTAGCCTTCTATCCACGCAATACAGATCAAATATCTTTCTCGCTAAAGGACTATCTAGATTTAATCTATAGAAGTCCTGTCTCCCGGATTTCCTATATTTTACGATATTCTGTTCCTTTAGGGTTGTTAGAATTCTGGTTGTGTGGGCCGGGCTGATCTCGGCCTCTCTCGCCAACTCTCTAAGGTAAAATTCCCTGTATGGGGCGGCACAGAAAACCCACAGTGCATTCAAAGTGGCCCTGGAAAATATCTCTTTTATCATATTTATATATTGATTTAGTAATATAAATGTAACATTTGTTTCATTTATAAAACAATTGTTTCTTTTTTATCTCATTCAATTTCGATTCTCAAGCTATGCCAGAATGGAAGGGGAACATCTCGCAAGTTTTGTCGCAGGTTCAAATATTCAGAACATACACTAATCTATTTGTTGCTCCTTTTTTTCTCCCCGCAAACTTGCTGGGGGGTACTGGATGCTCTGCAGTGTAGGGGTTCTTTATCTCCCTAGTAAATCAAGGAAATAATGAAAATAATATTTGTTTTTTTATTTTCTTTATTTTTATTATTCTAATCGAGCATTTGTGAGACATTCATGATGAGGCATTTGTCTGGTTTATGTCTGGTTTTTGTCGAATCAAAGTATATTTAATGTCGTTTAGGATTTCTGTATAACCTTCTATTCCCCCCTCTCTCAGTTTTCTTTTCCTGAGTTTGAGTTGCGTCATGTATTATACTTTATTTTCTGTTTTTAAATATTCTATGATTCTATAGAGAAACTTAGATAATTAGTTCCAGAAATTCGAGTATGGGAACTGAAGGAAAAACACGGTAAAATTCATAAAACCCAAGACCAGAGATGAATCTAAACTCCCGCACGCACACCCTTAAATTTTCCCACAATCCATAAAACCCGCACGCAGACATAAAACACAATCCACTAAACCCGGCTTCTTCGTTTCCTAATTTTCTCTGGATTTTTTTTGATTTATCTATGGGAGGGACAAATAGTTGATTATGAAAACCAGATCAATTGGGGCAATCATTTTAACAATTGGGGTTATCCTGATCTCTGCCTGGTATCTGCTGGAAAATCCGGGGGGTTGCGTGGGGTTTGAGAAAACCATAAATGATAGGTTGGACAACCTGGATCGGACATGCCAGATGAATGGGGACTGTTTCGAGATGGGCATAGGAGTCTGTCCCTCCCCCTGCTCTATTTGCATAAACAGAAACAATGAGATTCAGAGTGTTTATAATCTCCTAGGCAGGTACTCGAAGGAATGCCCGGGGAAATGCGCACGTGACTGTGTTCCGGTGGGTATGCTGGGATGCGGGTGCGTGGATAACACCTGTATGTTCACTGAATAGGAAGGAATTCCCAGAATAAAAAATTAGTCGTACTCGAACATCTGCAGGCATTCCCGCCTTACCTTATCGTCATGGATCTCCTCACATAATCTCTTGCTATCTCTCCTTATTGCAATCGTCTTATAACATTCATCCCTGAAATCAGTCCTAACCCAATAAGCTCCTTCAATTCCCGGTTTGCCTGTCCCTCATGCACCCCAAGCAATCTTTCATATTCAGATCTTGTAATCCTGCCATATGTTACTATGAGCTCTATAGCTCTCTTCCGAGTGTTTTTTATATCTAAGGCATGTATATCACTTCAATAAAAACATGAATAACCGCATTTATTGTCTTCCCATCCCCCAACCCATCTAACTCCCCCAACAAACTCACTCACATTCATATCACTCCAACACTTCCCAATGTCCTCCTCTATCTGGACCGGTTCTTTTAATGATGTCTTTTTTCTTTAATGTATTCAAATGCTTTTGGATTGCGGATTGGTTGATGCCAACAGATTGGGAAAGCTCTTTTCGTGAAATCCTGGGGTTGTTTATTATCATCTCCAGGATTTCAATCTGCCTTTCTGATAAAGTTTCTGACCACTTTTCTGACCACTTTTCTTTCGGGCTTTCTTCTGTAGTCTTCTGTATTGTTTTTCTTTTAAATACTGTTATGAAGAGTGTGGCAACTTCCTTAAATTCAGTGTTTGGTTCTTTGGCTAAAATTAAGCTGATCCCTTTACCCCATTTTTCAACATAATGAACATCATGGAATACCTCAGCAATAAGCTCATTTCTTCTCACAGAAACATTTTCGTTCCTGATACGCTCAATAGTCAGGTCACCATACAATAGGCCGGGACTTCTTATCTCAAGCCGGTCTTTGAATATCGCAATATTTACAGAATCATATTTCCCGTAATCGCGGTGGCAGAATGCATTGATTATTGCTTCCCTGAATGCCTGCCTGTCAATTTCCGGGACATCCACCCTCTTGAGTCCATCCAATCTCATGCCAACATGAATATTTTTTAGGATATATTTCTCTGCCTGATCTATAAGATAAAACAGATCACCCCGGAAATCCTGCATATCTATTATCAGAGAACTGTCCTTTGTTGCAAAAACAGCGCATCTTAATCTTGCATTTGGAAAAAACTCAGCTGGATTCTTTCCAAACAAGATAACTGCGGCATTCAAACATAAAACGCAGTTTAGCGTCTCTCCAGTTCCTTTATCAGGTTTTCCCTGAGGTTTCTTATAACGGGCCAGAAACTTCGGGGGAGGAAGAGCTTCAGTTCCCTGCTTATGGCTTTGTCGTCTATTTCTTTTATTTCGCTCATCAGTTTGTTTTTGTGCGATGCGACAATTTTCCTTGATATGCCTTTTCTGAGTATGAAATAGAGGTCAAAGAAATCCCTCGGCTTTTTACGTTTAAGGAGAGCATTGATCTTTTCCAGAACCATCTGATTCTCAGGGAGAGAGAATACCAGATAGGGGGGCATAAAGGGATTGGTAATTAGAACTGCTTCCTTTTCTACTGTCTTGGGTCTTAATGATACATTAATAAGGATGCGGGGTTTCCATTCACCGGCAGTGCCCTCTATTATGGAGAGATAGCCGCCGGACGTTGATTTTGACTCAGTAATCTTCATGTCTATGCCTTCCCTATTCACAGCAACAAGGGTTCTTTTGAGTATGGTTTCTATATCTTTCTCCTTTATGACAAAGCCCGTGAAATCCAGATCCTCTGAATAGCGAGGGCTTTCATGTATTAATCTCAGTGCAGTCCCTCCCTTGAACAGGATCTGCTCTGATCTATCCTGTTGATAGAGATAACTGAGGAACAGGTTCTGTATGTACTCTCGGACAACATTCATCTCAGTGGTCTGGTTCTTTACCGTGAATTCCTTAATTGTTTCTGAGGAAATCATTTTTTATCCACTCTTCAAAGCTGGGTCTGTTAAATAGTTTTGAGCTGGCAATTATTCTCCTTTTGCTTAATCCCTCGAAGTCAAGTCTTTCATAGAGGGGCTTCCTCCCGAGATTGACAAGATAGAGATAATCTACCAACGCTTTCTCGGGACAGGCCATAAGGATTATTTCATTTCCAATTTTTACTGGTTTATAACCTGTGTATGCGCTTTTCTTGATTTTGTGGTATATGAAGGATTTACCCTCTAACTGAAAGTTCCTTGTGGGTTTTGTTGTAGCTGCCGTTACCCCGTACACGGTTTCAGGGATTATCTTGTGATAGCTTAGAGCGGATTCAAGGGATACGTATGAGGGCCTGTAAAGCTTGTTTGATATAAGAAATGAGGTAGGGGGGTTTGCTTTAACTATGTAACTCCCCTTCTTTAAACGTGTTAATATGCCTCTCCTTGTATACCTCTCCAACAGTTTCTGTGCCGCCGTCTCCGAGAGATTCATTATTCTCCTGAATTCTGATACTGTGAAGATGGTTATGTTCTTCTCTACAATCCTTTTCTGCAATTCTATCCATTTCATTTTTCGTACAAAAATGATGGAAAACTGAAATAGTAATTATATGTCATTTCAGATATAAAAATAAAACCTTGGGGAATGTTGGAGGGGGAAATTATCTGAGCGGGGATTGAGAGAACACCCGAGATGCTGGCTTGGATTATTCCTAAATTCAATTTTAAGCACTATCTTCCATTTAATAAGTACTTTTATCAGTAGATCAAAAGTTCGTATATACCTCTAGATTGGAAGGATATCCGAACCTGAGTTCGTATATATGTAGTTATATGAAATCGGGCTACGCAGTGGCTTAAAACAAACTTTTATAAAATCAAAAATGTAATTATAACCATGGAAAATTCAATCATAAATTTTCTCAAAATAACTAAGAAAAAGATAGCTATAACTCTAATGTTTCCCCTCGCGGCGATTTTAATACTTTTTTCTGGTTTTGTATTTGAGGAAATTCTTGGATTGGAATATGGGAGCACAATAGCTAATGCAATTTACTCATTGGCGAATTATCTTTATCTCCTTATTTTTCTGCCACTTACTTTTGTTGATAGTGATTTTACCTCACCAGTTATTTTCCAAACAGCCATTATACTAACGCCCATTTGGTGGTATTTTTTGTCATGTGTGTTAATATTTATCAGAGAAAAAAGACGGAAAAAATAATAATGTCACTGCTCCGCCCGACTCTGCAGTCGCTCCATTTCATTCCACTTCCTTGCCTCACTCTGCTACGCTCCGTTTGGTCATATAACAAGGGCTATACGGCTACGGCTTTCAGCCTTCGCCCAAATTTTGACTTAGTCAAAACTTCGTATAGCCCAATACGTTAAATGAAATATTACTCGGGGCACAAATGATTATATACAATTTTTCTCTATACATTATCATGACTAAACGAAAAACAAAATCTAGACCTTCCAAAAAGCCAAGAAAGAGCAGTAAATATCGTCAACAAGAACCCGATATTTTTACTGGAACGAAAAAACTAGTTGATTCTGCAATATGTGCATACAAAGTTGGAGGAATGCCACTAGTTCTGGTCATAATAGGTCTTATCGGATTCATTTTCTCATTTTTATTTAAAAGTATGTTTGAGGGGATAACCTTTATAATTATGGTAGTAGTTTCTATCCTACTTTTTCTATCAGGTATTTGGATATACTTAAAAGAAAAGAAAATTATATAGGTGTGCCCCTG
>DAOVSE010000061.1 GCA_030633595.1 Candidatus Altarchaeota archaeon | reverse complement strand
TTGATCTCAACTAAGGATGAGCAATTTGATATAAAAAAGGCCATTGAGATTAAAAGAAAAATCGAAAGGAGAGGGAAAAGGGCCTTCCTCTTCATGGGTTCAGAGATAAACCCAGATAACCTATTGCCTTTTAATGTAGATTCATGGATTAATACCGCATGCCCCCGCATAGTTGATGACTACTTTGAGAAACCAGTCCTTAATCCGGAGGAGATGGATTTGCTTGGGGGAGCTAATTAAAGAAACCTAATCTCCTTTGGCAGTTTACCCACTCTCTTTCTAAACTCCTTGGGCCAGTTTTCTGGGTCAATGCCCTTCTGGGCGATGAATGCGGAGAGCCATCTCTCCAACCCAATTCCGGTACAGCCGGAATATAATTGTTCTTTACCACGGGATTTAACATTAAAGCCTTTTGGATATTTGTCACCATTATTAGATGCATTCTGGAACTCAAGCCACTCAGATTCTTTTCTTGGGCCTTTATAGGGAAGATATGCCTCGAAATCTATCGTACCCACCTCCTTTTTCACGTCAGCAAGCCCTATAAGACCCTCCTGCGCCATGAACCAGGGGGTTACGAAGGCCATTCTCCACTCTAAAT
Source organism: Candidatus Altarchaeota archaeon (assembly GCA_030633595.1). Taxonomy (GTDB): domain Archaea; phylum Altiarchaeota; class Altiarchaeia; order IMC4; family QMZM01; genus QMZJ01. Next base: position 7,546 of record DAOVSE010000061.1, on the reverse strand, counting down.
CGAGGATTTTGTTGAATATCTTCCTGTAGTATTCAACTATCTCCTTATTCAATTTTTTTACCTGATCTGGATAACCAATCCACACAAATTCTATTCTGTGAAATTCATCCACCCTCTCTATGCCGTGAATCCCCCCGGATTCGTACCTCATCGAGGTTCCTGAGCGATCGAAGATTTTCATCGGCAGGTCTTCATCTGATATTGTCTTCCCTGCAAGATAGGGCCAGAACGGAGGACATTGAGCATAACACATCCCACCTATCGGCTCCTTTATCCTCTCCTTTACCAGATCCGTTGGCACCTCGCCAGTTATCTTGTAGATATCTGTGACCTCCTCCCAGAGTCTAGGGTCCCGGCTCTTCGGGGGGCACAGATAATAGATTTCCCCGTATAGATTTTTCGCATGCCCCGATTTCTTCCAAACATCCCATGTTACTGCCTTTGGGATTATAACCTCGTTTACATTTAAAGGCTTGAGAAGCTCATCTACGACGATCTGCTCCATGGTCTTGATGATCTTGGTTGCTGTCGGACCGAAGATCCACTGTCCTCTTCCTCGGTGCATGATCCAGTTTCTTTTTTCCATCTCCTCACTGGGGTCTTTATTCCAGACAGGTTCTTTCTGTTTGGATTGCCAGATCAGTTCCCAGTGCTCTTCCTTACCCTCATAGTGCTGCTTTTCTATCTTCTCATTTATGAGATTTATCATTCTGTCTGTGTAATTCTTTCCGAGGAATTCCTCATCCAGGTTATGAAGCTCTAAAATGCACCTTTTCCCATCAAATCTAATTTTTTTTGCAAAGGGTAGAGCTATATCCTCCTTTGGCTCTTTCTCGACATCGAATTCTATCCTATATTTTTCAGCCTTTATCCCCCTTATTCCTATACGATACCTTTTCCCTAATTCCTCTGACAGAAGATTCTTCAATCTGAATACGGCATCATGGGGCCTCACATACCTGCCAGAGGTAATTCTCAGATCCAGTCTGTTATCCTTCAGTTTAACTCTATCAATCCTCGCACCTTTGCCCTCCGGGGCCCCTCTTTCGAGAATTACAGCAGACTCCTTTATCAAACTCTTTAGATCAATGCCCTTCAATGGCTTAGTGAAAATCAGAGAGCAATCTAGTGTGAATTTCATATATACTAATTTACTATAGAATAAATTTAAAGAGATCCAACTATTCTATAAATTTCCTTCCTTGCTTTAGAATTAAGATAGTAATGCTTCTCCCCACCATGCGGAAAACTTACAAGTATATTTCTCCTCATTAATTCATCAGCTACTTCCAACATTCTGCTCTTATACAACCTGTCCTGGCCTTTAACCAGATTATCAGCAGATAGATGACCCTTCCCCCAACATCTCTTTCTAACCAATTTCTTAATAATCCACTTCTCTATGTCCTTATCAGAAATCTCCATATATCCACTTTGGATTTCTAATTAATAAATCTACTTCAAAATTTGAAACTGTTAAAGTTAATATTTATAATTGAAAATATAATATTATAATAGTTTTAATTATTAGATCCAATTCGATTTGATTTATATCAAAGTTATGTAAAGTAACGTGAAGATAAAGTAATGAGAATGCAAAAATCAATTTTTATCGAGGTGTTTGGGAATTATCCACAAATAAGAGTATTGGATTTTCTTATCGAGAATGATATATTTGATTACTCTAAAACACAAATAGCAGAACTTTCAGGGGTAAGTTTTAACACCATAGAAACCTTTTGGGATAAATTAATCAAGAATAGAATTCTAAGGGGAACAAGAAAGGTGGGGAACTCTCAAATGTATCAATTGAATAAAGAAAATCCTTTTGTTAAATCTTTAATGGAGATAGATAAGAAACTTATGCTAAAATCTATAAAAGAAACTGAAACCGAAATAGAGGTTTTGGCTTAAGGTTTTAGGTATTCAGTTTCAGCCGACATACGCCCTCAAAATATCTTCGACATCGACTATTCCAAGGAGATGCCCCTCCTTGTCGGTAATGGGTAACCTGATAATTCCACTCTCAGTCATGATCTTTGTGGCATCCTCTATTTTCGAATTCACGGTTGTTGTTATCGCTGGGGTTTTTATGGCTCTTTTCACGGGGACAACCTTGGTTCTTCCGGATTCCTTTGATAACCTAACTGAGCCCTCTTTTATTATGTCGCTCCGGGTTATCATACCAATGACCTTGCCCTTTTTTAAGACGGGAAATCCGCTGAAACCGCTGCTATACATCTTATCCCATATCTTGGAGAGCTCATCCTCCTGTTCGCAATAGATGACATCCGTTGTCATAATCTCACTTATCCTCTTTTTTACTGGCGTGTATCCGTTTTTCACAAAGACGGAGAGTATATCATAGGCTGATATGATGCCAACAAGTGTGTCGTCTTCAACCACAGGCAATTGCCTTACACTCGCTTTTATCATCTTCCGAGTGCAAGAGGACAGGTTCTCGTCTGACGTTGCTGTAATGACGTTTTTTGTCATTATTCCCTCAACCAGAAGGTTTGTCTTGCTCGAGGTGATCTTCATAACGTCTCCTCTTGTAACGATTCCGGTCAGTTTTCTGTCTTCAACAACGGGAAAACACCTGCGACTATGCTTGCGCATGATAGACCTTGCTTTAGTAACAAGATCTGATGGGTTCACGTATTCAGGATTTTCTGTCATTACATCTTTTACTAAAATCATTTTGTGAGTTACCTCTCAGGATTTTTCAATAAAACAGAAGTTCTCGTAAATATTCCTGCAAAATTAATCCTCGCTTGCACACTCCTCACACACCAATCTTCCATTAAAGGATCTCAGATCCTCAGAATAATTGCTGCAGACCTCACAGATTCCTGAGATCGTACCGACTGGGGATGTCATATCTGCTATGTCCCACTGGCTGTGCTCTCTTATCAATAAATGCAATGCGGGCTCCACTCGAACGAGGTCAAATTCGGACAGCATTCCAATAATGTTGCCATCCTGTGTAACTATTAATCTCCTTATGTCTTTGTCTCGCATTTTTCTGGCTGCATCGTCTATGTCTGTATCTGGTGTTATCGTAATTAGTGGTGATGTCATTATCTCAGATATACGGGTTGTTTTTGGATCTCTGTCATGGGCAACGACCTTAGCTATTATATCTCTGTCCGTAACGATTCCAACGCCAACTCCGTTATCAATAACAATCACAGAATCAATATCATTCTTCTTCATTATCTCCGCAACCCTCTGGATGCTATCTTTCGGCTTTATGTATATAACGCCCCGAGTCATAGCATCTCCAACCTTTAGTTCCATTTTTCGCTTCATATAGTTTGTCTCAATAAAGTATAAGGAATGTGAATTAAAATATAGCTGACTTAAACGACAAAATACGATGTCTGTCGAATTCAATTTTGAGATAAGGGATAAGGATATAGGTGCAAGGATTGGTAGGCTTGAAATAAATAGGAAGAGATTAGAAACCCCGATATTGATACCTGTCTATAATCCAAATAAACCACTAATCCCTGTGAAGGATCTGAAAAGAAAATTTAATGCAAAGATCCTGATGGTTAACTCTTACATAATCCTGAGGAACGAAGAGCTCAGGAAAGAGGTTCTTGATCTGGGCATTCATAGATATCTGGATTTTAAGGGCTTGATTGCTACAGATTCGGGATCATATCAGTTAATGAACTATGGAAATGTTTCTACAACTAACAAAGAGATTATAGAATTCCAAGAGAAAATTGGCTCAGAGGTAGGGGCATTTCTCGATATCCCCTCGCTTCCCGATGTCTATAAATCAAGAGCGATCGAACAATTGGAATTAACCCTGAAGAGGTCATGGGAGGCCAGAGATGCGAGCTTTGTCGTTAATGCCGGAATTCAAGGTTCGACGTATCTGGATCTGCGGAAAATAGCCGCAAAAAAAATCGGGAAGAATTTCAAACTCTGCGCAATTGGGGGCATTGTCAGACTCATGGAGGAATATCGCTTCAGTGATTTAGTTGACATTATCGCAACCGTTAAGAAGAATCTTCCAATGAACAGGGTAGTTCACGCATTTGGCCTTGGTCATCCAATAGCCTTTTCTCTGGCAGCTGCTCTCGGTTGTGATCTATTTGATTCTGCAGCCTATGCCCTGTATGCACAAGATCTGAGATATATGACTGAGAATGGAACCAAGAGATTAGACAATTTGGAGTATCTGCCCTGCTCCTGTCCCATATGCAGTAAATACGGAATTGAATTAAAAGAGTTGCCTGAGAAGGAAAAGATACGGAATCTAGCAATGCATAATCTCTACGTTACCCTTGAGGAGTTAAACAGGGTCAAGCAGGCAATAAAGGAGGGCAACCTGTGGGAGTTATTGAGTATCAGAGCAAGATCCCATCCAGGTCTATTGTCAGGGCTCGAGAGATTAAAGAAATACGGAAGGTGGCTTTCAGAGCTGGATCCGATTACCAAGAAATCATCCTTCTATTACTCAGGCAATGAATCCAGGTACAGGACAGAGGTCATAAACGCGAGAAAAAGACTCAAGAGGGTTTCTTCGATGAACAGGGTAGAGATCCCACCCTTTGGCAAGGTTCCAGCAGAAATTCTAGACGTCTATCCATTCGGCTCTTTCAGGGCCCCAGAGAATTTAATCAAGGAGGAACCATGCTTTAGTGTTCGTGATATAGAACGGGTAAAGGGGATTATGGAATACCAATTTGGTCCAGGTGCGTCAGAATTTATAGAAAAAAATTTCAGGATTAAGAAATCCAGAAGGACGAGAAGGATAAGATGGATCTACAAGGGAAAGGAACTCATTGCTTCAGTACGAGCTTCCGACCACCTGATAATTCCGAAGAGATATCTAGCAGATAAATTAAAGAAAAAATTTGAATATCCAAGGTTGAGGGTAGTAGTTGATGACGATGCAGTGCCATTTATCTCTGATGGAAAGAGCGTCTTCGCGAAATTTGTAACAGACATAGATCCGGAGCTGAGAGCCAATGATGAGGTTCTTGTGGTGGATAAAGAGGATAACTTACTGACAATTGGAACCTTGATCCTGTCACCGACGGAGGTCAAAGATTTCGATCGCGGTGTTGCGGTCAGGGTCCGATAATTGAGATAGTGATATGTTAACATGTAGATACGTCAAGATATCATTATGGCGATATCCTGTAGTGCCTAACTTCAAGTTTACAGCACTTGTTATGAGCTACTAGCGATAAGGGCCTTTCATACCCTTACCAATCCATTGATTCAATATACTTTGGGATGACATTAAAATTGCCTGTGGCAATTTTATGGCTTTGTGAATTTCATTCGCAAAATAACCCTTTTCTAAAGGGTTATAGCGTAAGCGTATGTGGCTCGTTTCGCCACCACAAAACTGCTTCGCAATTTTGGGTCCTCCGAATCTTCGATTTGGACGGAGCCTTTATTAAAGGCTGCTGTAGTGCCTAACTTTTATACTCTCCCTCCTGAATAGATAATTCCAAAATGGTTTTCATAAGAACAAAGAACATCAAGGGTAAAATTTACTATTACCTGGTAAAATCTGTCCGTGATGGTAACAGGGTCCATCAGATTAATCTTGCCTACCTAGGTACGAAAAAGCCAACCAAGGGGGAGGTTAGAAAATTAAAAAAGAGGCATGAAAATTCTTCACCGTCGTTATGAACTCATCTACTAGACCTAAGTTTCATACTTCTTTTAGCACTTATCGATGCTGCTAAAAGAAATGCTATAACCACAGGTATCAATTCTACCTTTATCATCTCGAATTCAAGATGATACCAAAATTCCTTGATCGTTCTAACAAAAATTAGTACGAAAGCTGAACCCATTGCTATAGAGATAAATGTCCAGACATCCGATGTCTCATTTGTCATCCTGTAATTTTTCAAGCTGTAGATGAAAGCGATCAGGACGAATATCGTTGCAAGGATCTTCATTATCGGCATTATCATTCTACCACCTCAGACTTCCTTAGTTGAGTATTGCCGTAGTAACAAGCATAAGCAAACATTATAGAAGCAATTAAAATCCAGATCCATTCTATCAACCTGAAGATATTGAATAGATATATCTCCCTGATTATGGCAGCCAATGTCGATATCATAAGGGCAGTAAAAGCCAAAGTGAGCAATCTCCACTTCTTTTCCTCTTTATAAACCATTAACATATAGTGATATACCGGAATAAAAAGGAGGAGTGCAATAATCTCCGCAATCTTGAACACTTCCCCATAGGGGAGTTGGTTGGTTGGCATTTTGAATTCTATTTATATATCTATTGATTCATCAATAAAAACTTACCTCACGAAGCCGATCTTATGCACTTCACAGCCTTTCTCCTTGCATATCCGTAACAAAGCTTTATAATCTTTTTCAGCGACAAATGTCAAAAAGTTGTCAAGGTTTCTTGTCATAGGAAACGGGATTTCCTCTTCAAGTTCAAACTTTATATCAGACTTCTCGGATATCTCATATAACGTTGAAATTAAACCACCCTTTGTCACATCCTTTGCCGCATGGATTTCTACTTTCTTTAAAACCTCAAACCACGTCTCGAATAACTTCTTTGCTTTCGGAATCCTCTCCTCCTGAGTACCCCAGATCGGTTCTCCCATCAGAACCAAAAAATCCCCTTTCCTTGCTGTAGAATCCCTGATCGGTTTTTCAAGCACTAATTCGCCAATAACCGTTAGGCTGCACCTGGGCTCAACCTCCTCAAATAGCGTGTTTCCACCCAAGATTGGAATCTGCATGGCTAAAGCCTGTCTTTTTAAACTCTCTGCCATCTGCTTTACCTCCTCTTTAATTCCAATCAGGGTGTCTAATGCAAACAAGGGCTTTCCACCCTTAACGACAACATCGGTAGTTGCATGAATCAAAGCAGATTTCATGACCAGTCTCTTGCTGTACGGACCATCAACACTCACAACCAGATTTTTATTACCAAATTTAACGCATGTGGAATCATCCCAGTTCCTGATGCCCATTATTGGCTTTATGAGATCGTCCATCTCGGAGAAGTCTGAATGAAGCCATTCTAAAGACCTAACATATTTTTCGATCAGACGCTCGTAATCAGCTTTAATTTCCATTTTTCTACCTTTTATCTAAATATATTACGCCAAATGGCTAATAAAACCTCCAGAATCTCCGGATTTTACAAATTAGGCATTGACGATAGAATCAGAAGGGTGAGGGAATTTTCCAATTTAACTGAGGAAGACATAGAGATGCTCAGGGAAGGGCTCTCGCTGGAACAGGCTGATAGAATGATAGAGAATGTTATCGGTAAGGTTGAAATTCCCCTCGGTGTTGCAACGAATTTCCTGATAAATGAAAGGGATTATCTTATTCCTATGGCAACAGAAGAGCCATCTGTTGTTGCGGCAGCCAGCAATGCGGCAAAAATTGTAAGAGGATGTGGTGGTTTTAAAACATCCAGTACAGAACCGATAATGATCGGACAGATTCAACTAATTGCAAAAAATCCGGAAAAGGCAAAGAGGAAAATCCTTGAGAACAAGAAAAAAATTTTTGAAATAGCA
>DAOVSE010000078.1 GCA_030633595.1 Candidatus Altarchaeota archaeon | reverse complement strand
CCCTCGCGTGAGAGCCGTGCAGATATATACCCAAAATGTTCTCGAGATACGGTGACAAGGCCTCCAGAACCATCCCGTTCACACTAAAGAGGCGGATCATCACCAGCTGATCCACCCAGCCCCTGGGGACGTAAACGCTGCCCGCATTCCCGGACCTCATCACCCTCTTTATTATGTGTTTTTTCCTATCTCGTTTCATTTTTATGAGCTTGATTCTTCTTCTAATACCCTTTCTGTAAGCTTGTACAGCTTTCTTACATCCGCCTGAGAGATTTCATAATCTATGGCTCTGTCATCCCTCTTTGCCCTGTAGACCCCGTAAAGCCTTCTGAATCTGTCTTTGTTCATGCCCCTCTCCACTATAAAGTCCTCAAGATCCTTTCTTAAATATTCTCTATCTCCGAGCTGAATGACGTACATTCCCTTTAACCTTAAGATCAGGGAATAGACAACAGCGTAGAGATCGCCATCCATCTCTATTTCCCTGACGAAGGAAAGACTCTTTTTAACATCCTCGTAATAGCCCTTTGTATGCTCCGGATCCAGCCTGAACTCCCTCAACTTCTCAAGCAAGGTTTCATTCATGATCGGAACCGCAGCCCTCACCATGGAGTAAAAGCCCACGGGGTTTGCCCTCACATATTCATCCAGGGCATCAATTTTTATCACCTCTATGTTCAGTCCCTGCCTCTTCTCTATGAGTATGCTCTTGTTCGTTACCACGAGAACGTCTATATCGGAATCGTGGGTTTCCTCGCCCCTCGCGTGAGAGCCGTGCAGATATATACCCAAAATGTTCTCGAGATACGGTGACAAGGCCTCCAGAACCATCCCGTTCACACTAAAGAGGCGGATCATCACCAGCTGATCCACCCAGTCCCTGGGGACGTAAACGCTGCCCGCATTCCCGGACCTCATCACCCTCTTTATGATGTGTTTTTTCCTATCTCGTTTCATTTTTATGAGCTTGATGGTTTTGGTTCTTGATCTTTATCCTCCGAATCTTTTTTGAGGTTCCCAATCATGTTCTCAATATCCCGTATCTGCTGACTAATTAGCTCCCGCAACTCTTCAGGATTTGAAGATGAAACCCCCATATTTACGGGGACAGTGAAATCTAATGACATCAAATAGTCCTTCACAGAGTTCCACTTTTCAAGGAACTCACCAACAATTTTTCTCTTTTCCTCCGTCGTTGATGTTAAGTCGTCCCACTCTCTCAATTTCTCCAAAACCTCATTTGCCCCAAAAATCTCTTCTAAAATCTGAGGTGGAACAACGTCTCCAGTCATTGTATGAGGATTCACCTTAGAATCGTCAGATCTTCCAACCCCAGTACTTAAAGAGCTACTAGTGAGATGTTTAAGTGTATCCTGAGGTCTTGTAGAACCTTGCTTAGGTTCTTTTCCTTTGTTTGAATCTCCTCTGGTATTTTCGATGGATGTTTCTTCCCTGGTTTCTGACTGGGCTTGAGATAGTTTTTCAACCTCTAGCAGAATCCTCTGTTGTATATCCTCTGGAAGAAGCTTAAAAAGGTTTCTTATCATATACACTCTTCCTTTATCGTCTTCATTCAGCAAAAAATGCTCTTTCTTTATAAAGTCGAGGACATCTTCGCCGATGTCCCCAAGCGGTATAATCTGCCCATCCTTCACATTCAAGAAAATGTAATTTTCTCCTTCTAGCTCCTTTTTAGGGATATCGTGTTCAAGTATAGGTTCATCATTGAATCCCCAACCTCCACCGCCAATATATAACCTGTCTTCTTTAGAGTTATAATATATCCTAATCGGACTAGTTGCCAACTTTTGCTTTATCCTCTCTTTAATCGTCTCTAATTGCTCCTTAGACACCCTGATCTCACTTTCCCCCATTGGACATACTAAATCATCTGGGTCCCCATACTCATTTTTATAAGAGTGGGCTAACTCAGGATATTTTTCAAAACGTTTCTTAAGATCTTCGGGAATATCTTCAAGCTGGCGAATCTCTGGCGGGCTATCGCAGGCTGTTACAATCCTATATCTTCTACCTTCTTTTATCTTCTCGATTGCCTTTGATTCTATAACTACAAGACCCTCGTATTCGATGCCGAAAGAGACCGGATACATCTCACCTATATCAGCTTCTTCTCTCCATTTCACTGAATATTCCCTCAGAGGACAAACTCCTGCCTTTTCTGGTTTTGATTTTTCTTTAGTCTCTTCAATCCCATCATTTTCCGAGCCCCTCATAACATATCCACTTCCAGAATCTCTCGAAGATGCATCCCATTTATATTCGGAATCTTCGGAATCTGACGACGGAATTACATTACCAATGTTAGGATCTAATCCCGAGATTGGAAGGAGATGTTCCTTCGTCACGTCTATGAATTCACGAATATTCCCCCTGCCCTCCAGCGATAACGGCACTTCTGTCGGATCTAATTCCGAGATCCTTTTCTGTAGCTCAGTTACCCTTTTCCAGACCCCAGGACTTATAGAGGAATCAAAATTTACTTTCTCGGAATCTCCTGGATAATCGAGATTGTTTTCCATGTAAGTCGATGATTCTTTTTCTTCCCTTTGCCCGTTCAATGCCTCAATTCGTTTTTTAAGACCATTAATTTTCTCTCTCCTACTACTTGGTTGTCTTTCATATAGTGGGCTGCTCGTGAGATGTTCAGGTGGATGTTGAGGTATTGTAGAACCTTGCCCAACTTCTTTTTCTTTATTAGAGCCTCTTTGGAATTCAGTTCGCTGGACATCGGATTTTTCTTTACCCTCATCATTTACCGATTTTACCGATTCTCCAGAACCAGCTTTTTCCTCCCTGATTTTTCCTTTTTTGGGTTTTATCTTTATCTTTCCTTCTGCCGGTAAAATCTCCAGTCCATACATCTCTCTGCCATCAATCAATATATCGTAGGTTTTCTCTGTAATCGGAGTTACTGAGACAATAGATATCTCTTTACCTTCCTTACCTAGATAACATATCAATTCATCGGTTGCCTCCTTACCGATAATATCTTCTATCTCTGCTGCTTTATCCAAAAGTACGCAGAGTTCATCCATCTCGGTCTTGGTCAATACAAATGCCTTAACCTTTAAAGAACCTACTATTTCAGCTATGGGGGCATGGAAAGTTGGAACATTCAATTGTTCAAATAACGCAATCAATGCTCTATTCATTTCCCTATCAGTGTCAAGATCATGAATAGAATTGACGAATACCCCCTTTTCCGAGAGTCTTTTGTTTATACTATGGAATAGATCCCCCATCGCATGAAAGTTACGGTTGTGGAATAATTCCCTAGCTATAATGAACTGGGCGATTAAATCGAACCTGTCGCTGGCCTCGGGTATATCCTCCAATTCAAGCATATTCCCTTTTATGACCTTGAATTTAGTCTTATCCAAATCCCAGACCTCTTCGACCTCTATTTGGGCATTTCTAACAAAATCTGGGTTGTTCTCTATGCCCACAACATCAGTAATATCTCTAAAAAATAGGTTTATTACATTAGCATAGGGCCAATTATTGCCGACCCCCAAATCTAAAATCTTATTTACATTCCTCACATCAATACCTGTTGCCTTGCTAATGCCCTCCAGGAATTGTAAAAAGTACGTATCGTATCGAAACTTAGACTCTAAATCTACGGCATGTACCAACATCTCAAGTGACTTGAATGGGATAGGTAGATTATGATAGTACTTTTCATAACCCCCAAGTAGGCCATATTCAATGCCGAGTTTTACATTCTCCTGAGGAATATTGGCCTCAATAAACTGCTTTTTAAACTTTTTGATAAGCCTTTTACTACTTTTAACCTTATGCATCCACGCAGGGATAAGTCCCCCAGGTATCGCCACAGCTTCTCCATCATTTGATTTTCCAGAACCAGTTTCTCCTGTAGATTTTTCCGTAGCTTGGGATGGTTCCTTAATCGCCACTACACCGAAGAAGAGATTGTCAAATTTATTTTCGGTTTCTGCCCTAAAGCCAGTCTTTTCAATAATGTCCTTCCATTCCTCCGGAGAGCGTATATTATCCCTGAATACTCTGCATGTGACAATGTAATCCTCGTTTATCTGATTTATCTCTCCCAGACGCTGGCGCGTCTGCTCCATTATTTGATAGGATTTGTATCCCTCCTCCCTGAGATATTCATCAATGATGGTCTTTATTTCATGAGGTATTTTATGCTCATCCGGTAGCTTATCCGTCCTACTCAGTGCCCCCTCAAGATCCCATCTTGCTAATTCTTCGTATAGCTTTTTAAATATTCCTCTTTTTTTGTTCCCATTTTCCTCGGTCTGTAGTTTTATAATCTCAAATGCCGCCTTAATTAATCCCCTGTTTGCCCCAAAGGCTTTTAATTCTTCATTAAGCTTATCTATAAATGTGTGTTCAGGCCGGTGAAAGAGAAACACTACCTTTCCGTTTGGTTTTAAAACCTTTTTGATCTCTTCAGATGTCTTCAATACATTCTCCAGCTCTGGCAGATGTTCAATTACAAGTGGTATGATTATGGCATCTACCGTGCCCGGTTCAAAATACTCGCTTAGATGTTCTATATCCCCTCCAACTGCATTTAACCCATTTTCTTTGGCCAACTCAGCAGCCTTTAGAGATAGGTCCATAACTACTGCTTGTCCATTGTATCCCTCGGACCTGAGCTTCTCCATAATCTCTTTAAATTCTCTTCCGGGTCCGCCACCGGCATATATAATTGTCCCATCCCTCGGCACGTTTTCCAGATTTTCTCTGACAAATTCCATCAACTCAGGATATTTACCGACTGTGGATGATGTGGGTTCAGAGGTGTAAATTCTGTCATACACCCTTCTGTTTGTCTCTTTTACATCTTCAGGAGTTATTTCCATCAACGCTAGCCACGAACCCATTACTTGAGCCGCCTCATCCTCCGATGGTCTTCTTGTCGGCTCTTCTGTAAATTCTCTAATTCTATGCAATCTTTCAATCCAGTCCCCTAGCTGCGCCCGCCTTTCCTTCTGAGATTCAATTCTATCTCTAGTACTCCTCCCTTTGGGACCTCCCTCCCTTCTCCCCACCCCAATGAAACTGCCCCCCGTATCATCCCATAGTCCGGTTCTTGTTTTTACTTTCTCTCCAGAACCAGTTTTTCCTGTAGATTTCCCTTCATCTGTCTCCTCCCCTACCTTCCTCACCTTTAGTTTCCTCTTTCCCGTTACCTTTACGATTTCTTTCTCTGGCTTACGGAGCTCGCGCATGAGTTCGCATACGGAATCGAATATGTTCCTGGGAACCCCCGCTTTATCCATACCCTCTATGAGGGAATTCAGTTCCCTTTCCTTTATCTCATCAATCTTTGGCGCTTCTACTTTTTTCTTGAATCTACGCTCGTACGCTCCTATCCGTCTTGCTAAAGTGGAGTTAAGGTCGAATCCTCTTTCCCGGGCAAGCTTCGGGTCCCCAGCTACTTTTTCAATCTCTGCTATGAGAACGCCAATGAACCATATCTCGTCAGCGAGTGGATCAAGGAAGTGCTCATAGGGTAGATCTTTCTGTAATTTTACGAACACTCGTCCTTCTCCCTCCAATTTTTCCAGCACTTGATATGAATTGTGGATATTCTCCACTACCCCCTTAAGTTTGTTATAAGCATCTTCACTGATCT
>DAOVSE010000092.1 GCA_030633595.1 Candidatus Altarchaeota archaeon | reverse complement strand
TGGAGATGAAAAAACCAAGGTTGGTTCTGCAACTGGAAAAGATAAATCTGGGTTGGATAATCGGATTAACTGGTCTCCCAGTTCTATAGAGCCTACTCGTGAGCATTTTGGAATTGTTTTGTCGAGGGTAATGGGGGGATTATTCGAACCTGTAGTTGATGGGATTTCTTTGATAGAATCAGTCCGTAGGAGATTGGATGTAACGCCACTATTGTCCCGTAAACCCGATATGGTATGCATCGGCAAAGGCTCAGAGAAGACGGTATATAAAATAACAGGATATACTAAGAAAGGTAAGGTATCGTTTGTAGCATTCCACGTACTGGATGAGGATAAAAACGCCGGGTATGTAATAGCCAGTGAGGAACTGCTCGGTGAAGAAGAAGGAGAAGGAACCCCCAAGCAATTGTTTGAGCGAGGTATAATCCCCATCAATACACCGCAAGGTAGAGAGATGCTTGAGGCGATAGCTGAATCCTACGCCTCTTTATGGAACATAACCAAGGGTTCTAATGGCGGATGGATGATAAAGGATCGCAATGGGGAAAATGAGATATTACAGCATTTGGGGGGGGGGCAGTATGTATCCAAACTATTTGATTTTGGGGATATCCTAAAGGACGTGTCTGATGGACGATTCATAGATATCCTACTTTCTGGTTCAGAACTTCAAAGATTTAGAGAGGCGCCTGAGTCATTATTTAAAGGAATCTTAAGGGGTCTGGGCGAGGATGAAGGAATTGGATTTTTACAGACTGCAGCTAAAAATTGCAGTAGAGAAAATGCCCTCTTCATTAGAAAGTTTTTGGGGGAACCTGCCGAAAAAGCAATGTCTGAGGGGGAAGAATTTCCCTATGAGTCGTTGGAATTACCATCATTAGATGTGGTAGAGAAGAAAGAAAGAGAGGTTATCCACCCCATACGAGAGGAGATAGAAATTATAAATACACTTCACCTCAAAGATCCTAAACATATAGTCAAATTCTATGATTTCAGGATTATTGGGGAAGAATTGGGGAAGTTAGGCATTACAGCAAAATCAGTAGAAGGAAAATCAACAGAACAAAACTCCCCCCCTGGAGACAAAAAAACCAACGTTGATAGATTAGCAAAAACTATTGCAGAGTATAAGTCAAAAAGTGGGTACGAGCCCAAGGTCGTGGATGTTGTTGTCGATGGCATTCCATTCACACTTACTCGTGGAAAACCGGCTAAAAGAATTTTAATAGGTGGGGGATATGTCTATTCTGTTAAACTCTTGAACAAGAAGACCGGAGAAAGCTACGAGGCTGCTGTGAAGGTTCCAAAGGAAGAAAAATTCAACCCGAAAAAAATAGAGAAAGAATTCAGGATACAACAGAAAGCTTATGAAGGTGGCAGGGCGCCAGAACCTTATTACTTCAGCAGCAGTACAGGTAAGATAGTCATGGAGAGTATTCATGGAGATGACATCACTACTCTCTTGGAAAAAAATCCGAGTATTTTCTATGATTCAGAATTCCAAGAAGAACTTGGAAAGGCATTAAATGAACTTCATGAAGTAGGTATTTTCCATAAGGATTTAACATATCTCGACACTCGTACAGGGTTCAAACTAAAAAATATGATTCTGAGAGACGGAAGAATTATCTTTATAGATTTTGGACGTAGCGAGATATATGTGGATATAGAAACGGCGATGATACCTCAGATTTATGATCTACGTGAGATTACGAATGGCTACATGGAGGGTTCTGAAGGGATTTACAGGACATACATGGACTCCGGAGGATTCAAGAGGATAAGGAATTATTTAGTGAAAAATCCAGAACTGGTGGATGAAGTGTGTGAACTCCTTCCAGGAGAATATGGAAAGAAACTGCGTAAAGGGATTGAGTCAGGCACTGCAACAACAAAACAAGCAGAAGAGGAATTTTTGAGCCTAGATCAATTAAAGGGCATGAGGAAGAGACTCGGGCCGGAATCGGTAACTGGGGATGAATGGCCTGGTTTACTTAGTGCACTTCCTTTAGAAGTCAGGGAGGGGGCGACAGCAGAGGAGATAGAGGAGGGCAGGATTGCAAGGGAGATTTTAAGTCTATTCTACAAAAAACAGAACCTAACAAAGACAGAGGGTGATACATTAATCGCATGGAAAATCGCTGAACTGAAGGGGTTGGTTAGTGAAGAGAAAATCAGGGAGATCGAAGAGCGTGTAGATTATATCAAGAAACGCATCCCAAAGGTTTACCGTCTCGGAAGAGATAGGATAGAGGAGTTACCTGGTAAAGGTTGGGATGGAATTGATCAGATAAGCGCTGGTCAATTGGGGATAATTAAGGCAGGTAGTCTAAAAACAATGGGTTTAGTCCCTTGCTCGGCAGTAATCCTATATGATACATCCACTGGCATGGGGGCATTACTTCACATACAACCACCCCTTATACAACACGGGTTTATGGAAAAGCATGAGGTAGATGAGACAATTGAAAGATACATAAGGGATGCTGTAGATGCCATGGTAGGAGAGGGTGCTAAACGGGATTCTATAACTTCGATTACTCTGAGGAGCAGTCGCGATTGGTCTAAGCGGGGTGAACCGTGGTCGGAGCCTGTTATTGATGCATTATCTGAACTTGGAATAGAGAACCGTGGTAGATTACACAGGGGGCGGGATTTTATAGATGCAACTGATGTCTCCCTTGATCTAGATAAGGGGGAGATAGAGGTTATCTACAAGTATGAATGGCCATCGGAGAAATTGTTTTTAACAAAACCAGAACCCGAATCCGTATCTGTCCTAAAAACCCGATGTAGAAACAGAAAAAAAGCTACAGCACTATATGAGGAATTTGCCAGAAAAGAGGCAAGTGAGGGACTGTTCCTCGTTAACGCAATTCCGGCTGTGGAGGGTACGTACTTCATCGTTAAAGTCTATGGCCCTGAAGCGAATCCAGAATTCTATAAATGGTTAAAGAGGGAAAACGTCGAACTCAAGAAGACGAAAGAAAATCTGGTATATGTTCCAATAGAGGCTATCGTTAAATATCACGAGGAGACCGGACATAAACCATTCGTGTTTGACAAAACAGAGGCTTATAAGGAAAATCTAGGGGGGATAAAATCGGAATCCGAAGAAAGAATATCCGCAAAAGATTCAACAGGAATGAATGAGCAGGTAAAAATACGCTTCATAGAATTTACTGACGAACATGATCTCTTCGATCCCCCGTTTAATACAATTTCGGATTTAACCCATCAATTTAACAAAAGATTAAAGGATCTTGGCATGGGAGAAGTTTCAGAGGAATGGACAAGAAATAATCTACCTCCACGTTATAGGATAGAAGATAGATGGGGGATTTTATTTATTCAAAATTGGTTCAATTGTGATGTTCATAACTATGGCGAGAAAGATTGGCTCTCTGGAGGAAAAATCGCTGGATTGGAGAATTATATCCGGGATGGTATATTATCCCAAAATGAATGTGTAAGAATTACAGGTGAAAGACCAGGGTATGCTGAATCGCCGGAAGATGACTATGTTTATTTAACTGCGGAGATGGATACTGCTCTACGTTATACATACAAAAATACACATTTTATTGGCGATAAACCTGGTATTATTTTTGTTCTTGATAAATCTGTCTTTGAGGATGTTGATAAGAGCAAAGGATTGCATGATTATGCAGTTTGTGTAAAAACACAAGTACCCTGGGGTAAATGTAAATACCTGCTGATACCGAAAGCACACTATGAAGAAGTAGTGGATATACTCAAAGAACATCCTGAGTGGAATTGGCAGGTATTTGGTGGGAAACAGTTGAGTGATATTATTGTCCCGGTTAAGGGAGATACTGTCGATCAGTATGAAATAAATGCAAAAAGAACCCTGTCCTCGTTGTATTCCACTAAAGAAGAATTCAAATATATCGAAGAAGCGAAAGAGAGAGTTGAAATTCCTCCAGATGCCCTCAAGGACTGGGGTGTGGAGCAGGACTGGGAGAGAGAATTTTCTATTGAAAGG
>DAOVSE010000050.1 GCA_030633595.1 Candidatus Altarchaeota archaeon | reverse complement strand
CTCTGTTAATGCAATGCTTGCAACTCCTATAGAATGAACAGATTTCGCAATTCTCCAAATTGGTACATGGTTCTTTGACTCCCAGCTTGAATTTCTCGCAGATAAAACGTTCACATATCTTTTGAGAAATTCTGATTATTAAGACTATTCCTCAAATTCAGATATCACTTCTCTCCGTTATCTCCCCAGCATAGTTCGTTAGCATCATCTCCCTTACCTTTTCTGGGTTCTTTGTTTGGCCCAGAATCCACATCAATTTTACATAAGCAGTTTCCGATAGCATGTCCTCGCAGGGAATTACCCCGATATCCTGTAGAATCCTTCCCGTGGAGTAGACGTTCATATTAACCCTGCCGAAGATTGTTTGGGATGTCATCGCAATTGATATCCCGCTCTCTATCGCATCCTTGATTTTTTCGAATAACAGATCGGATGTATGCCCAAGGCCGGTGCCCCCTATAACTATGCCTTTATAGCCAGTTTTCACTAAATCATCAATCACCTTTGGATTCAACCCGGGAAAATATTTCAGGAGAAAAACTTGTTCTTCCAGTTTTGTATCCAGTCTTAATTCCTTAGCTAATTTTGCCTCTTTGAAGAATTCTATGCTATTCATGGAGACCCTTCCATTGGGTTTTGAATTTATGGTCTGAAATGCGTCCCTCCTGCTGCTGTGCAATTTCCTTACCCTGGTTGCTGGATGAATCAATGAGAATGAGTCAGAGGTTTCGCCGTGCATTACAACAACTACTTCAGAGAAATTTCCGCGGGCTGCAACGATTGCCGAATGTATCAGATTTAGGGATGCATCACTAGAGCCCCTGTCTGAACTCCTCTGCGCTCCGGTCAGAACTACAGGAACGGGTGTTTTTAACATGAATGCCAATGCGGCAGAGGTATATCCCAATGTATCTGTTCCGTGAGTAATTACTATGCCATTAACGCCCTTTTTTATCTCTTTCTCCGTGGCCTTGGCAAGTTTAATCCAATCTCTAGGAACAATGTTCTCCGAGAATTTGTTAAATATCTGTTTTCCATGTATGTTGGCTATCTCCCCAAGCTCAGGCACTGCGGAGATCAAGTCCTCTGCCGAAAATGCAGAATGCACCCCGCCGGTTATGTAGTCAACTCTCGATGCTATAGTTCCTCCTGTTGCCAGGATGGAGATATCCTTTTTTGAAGAATCTTTTTTATGCTTCTTCAGCTTGAATTTCTCCCTTTTTACTCCGGTCCCGATTTTTTTTATCTTTTTAATTCTATCCAGACTAATTCCAATATTGTAACCGGATTCGAGTTTTATTACCAGATAGTTATCACCAGATAACTCTGGTCTTTCCATTAAGATACCTGTGTATTTCCTGTCCTTGGTTTCTATCCCCACCAGATCTCCTGGTTTATATTTTGGCATTTTTCAGGCTCTCCTTAAATGCTTTGGTCAATTCGTCATCAAAACCGACCAATATGACCTTATCTATTGAATTCCCTGTATCGATAAATCTCTTTATCGTATTGAGCATAACATTTGCCGCATCTTTCTTCGCAACGCCGCCTACGCCGGTTCCCATTCCCGGAAAGGCGATCGATTTTATACCTAAGTTTTTCGCGCATTCCAAAGCTCCATAGGTTGCCTTCTCCACGTTCTCTATGTTAATTTTCCGGGCAGGCATCTCCATTGTTGGAGCATGTATCACAAATTTTGCCGGTAATTTCCCTGCAGTTGTTGCTATCGCCTTTCCTATCTTTATTGGCCCTCTTTTAATTACTTCCCTCTCTATTTCACCGCCTCCGACACTCTTAATTGCCCCAGCAACACCCCCGCCCATAGTACCGTGAGAATTTGCCGGGTTTACGATGGCATCCACTTTTTCTTCGATTATATCCCCCTTCCTTATGATAATTTCAAATATCATTTTTTCTAAACAGGTTGTTACTTATTAATTTTTAATACAAATATCTTGCAAGATGAAGAAATGCACGAGTTGCGGAACAGAGGTAAGTAAGGGATATACAGAATTTAAATGCCCCAGTTGCGGCAAGAGCGTTATAATAAGGTGCAAGGCGTGCAGGGTTCTCGGTACCAGATATACTTGCAACGAGTGTGGATTCGCGGGGCCATGAAAATTCTAAAGATAGATCCCGAAAAACCTGAAAAAGCATTGATAATTCTCGCTTCAGACGCCATAAAGGAGGGCAAGATCCTGATCTATCCAACGGATACGGTTTATGGTATCGGTTGCTCTGTAAGATCAAGGAATATCGAAAAAATTTTTGAGATCAAGAAAAGGAGCCCGAAAAATCCATTATCCGTTGCATTTTCCGACCTGGAGATGATAAAAAGGTATGTAGTTCTTACGAGCAGAGAGGAAAGGTTTGTTAAAGATAATATTCTAGGACATTACACCTTTATTGTTAGAAAGAGGGAATCTATCTCTGGAACAATAACGGCTGGGAAAGACATGGTTGGAGTTAGAATACCAAACCACGGGGTAGTTAAAGGTATAATTAGGAGTGCTGGAATCCCTATAATAACTACATCAGCCAATATCTCGGGGGAAAAGGCCCCGGCAAGCTTTGATGAAATTGATGAAGAACTTATAAATAAGGTCGATCTCGCCATAGATTCCGGCAGATGCAGGATTGGTAAACCATCAGCTGTGATTGATTTGAGAAGCGGTAAATTTTTACGGGAATCTAGATAGCCTGTATTTCTCTCATGGGTTTTTCTATCTCGATTAATCTGCCCTCCGGGAACGATAGTAATCCATAGTGCAATACCTTAACCAGGCCTTTGGCTCCGTCCCCCAACTGAACCTCAATGACGTGGTTCCTTCTTCCCGGTTCCATCGCCAGCATTGGAACAGAATCCATGTATGATTCCTCCATAAAGGGGGTTTCAATTTCCTTCCATATAGGGACCATGATTATGTCTCCTGCTTTAATCCCCCTGATTGTGGGGTAGAACAGGAAGACAGAGAGAGAAATTCCTAAACTGATTGCAATAGCTCTCCACATCAAAAGCTCATCTGCAACGACGGCATATAAAGAAAGGGAGAATATCAACAGTAGGATGAAGAGAAACAAACTCATTTCCAGTCTCTTGGAGACAGGATTATTATTAGAAATCATCAATATCGGATTATTACTTGGGAACGTTTGTTTAAAAAGGAAAATTCAGAGAATTTTTAAGGAAAAATCCTGGGCCGGCGCAGAATGTGTTAGCCTGCCAACAGAAATCACATCTATCCCAAGCTTAGAATAATCTGAGATATTGTCCAGATCTATGCCACCAGAGACCTCAAGGATTATTTTGTTTCTCAAATTTTTCTCTCTCAGCCTTGAAACTGCGTCTTTTACCTGTTCTACAGACATGTTATCTAACATTATTATATCTGCTCCCTCCTCGGCGGATATTATTGCATCTTTAACATTATTGACCTCGATCTCAATTTTATGAGTGAAGGATGTGCTTTCCCTTGCTTTCTTTATTGCATCCCCGACATCCCTAAAAAGTTTAAGGTGGTTGTCTTTGATCAAGATTAGATCATAAAGGCCATGTCTGTGGGTGTCCCCCCCGGCCATTTTCACTGCCTTTTTTTCAAAATAGCTGAATAAAGGAGTTGTTTTTCTGGTCGCAGCAACCCTTATTTCTGGATTAACCTTCTTTGCCTTCTGGATAAATCTATCTGTTAATGTAGTAATTCCGCTCATTCTCGATAGTATGTTTAGAGCGGTTCTCTCAACCGATAGGATATCATTGGAGTTTCCGGAGAGAAGAAAGATCTTTTGATTCTTTTTCACTCTGTCTCCGTCGTTTACAGACTCGAGAATTTTTATATGAAATAGATTAAAGAGGATTTTTAATTCCTCAATACCGGATATAACGCACTTGTCTTTTGATATGATTTCCGCTTTAACTCTCTTCTTCGGTGTAAATTCTGTCGTGATGTCACCAGAACCAACGTCGTCCTCAATCATTCTGAGGAGTTTTTCTTCAATAATTTTTTGATTCATTTTTTCAATAAATCCTCTCTCGTGAAAATGCTCTCCAATTCATAGCCCTCTTCGGCCAGTTTTTCTCTGGCGCCCTCGAGCCTGTCGACGATGACAATCACTCCAGTTACCTTACAGTCATGCTTCTCAACAATTTTTATAGCCCCGAGTAATGAATTTCCAGATGTTGCAACATCGTCAACTATTACAACCTTGGATCCTCTTTTCAGAGGGCCCTCAATCAACCTCTGTTTGCCGTGCTCCTTTTGTTTTTTTCTGATGATAAATGTTGGAATCGGCCTCCCTTTTTGATAGCTTATAACAGAGAATGCCCCGCAGATCGGGTCTGCCCCGATACTCGTGCCGCCAAACGCGTCCATCTCTTTTTCCTTTAATCTGTCAAATAAGAGTTCAGCAACTAGTGTTGCGCCCTCTGGATTCAGGGTAATTAGTCTACAATCGATGTAATAGTTGCTCTTTCTACCTGATGTCAAAGTTATCGATTCTAGGAATAGTGCCTCTCTCCGGATCAATTTCAAGAGTCTTTCCCTTCTGTTCATCTTCGCCTTTTTATATTGACATGTTTATAACTAAAATCCTCGGAAAACCTCACAAATTTTGTGGTTTTTTCTGATTTTTTGATGGAGATCATCTGATGTGGCTTTATTTTTTTAATTACCTGACCATCCAGAATTAATTGGGCCTCTCTGTCCTCTCTGATGAGTTCTATCTTTGTTTCGGAATCTTCAGGTACAACCAATGGGGCCTGCTCCCTCAAGAAGGGATTCGTGGGTGTGAGGGTATATGCCTTTACCCCCGGATGCAAAATTGGTCCCCCAGATGACATTGAATGACCGGTAGACCCGGTAGGTGTTGAAACCATAACCCCATCTGCTCTAAAATTTGCAACTTCAGTATTATTCAGGGTTATTTTAAATTCCAGGAGAGATGCCTGCCTTGATAAAATAAGTACTTCATTCAAGACCTCAAATTCATTATCTATCCCCAGTTTCATTCTATTATCTATGTAGAATTTTCCCTTCAACAGCAGATCCAATTTATTCATAAAATTCTCCGGGATTAGCTCTGCAAGATACCCAACCGTCCCCACATTAATGCCCAGAATCAGTGGATTCTCAGACAATTCATTAACAGCCCAAAGAATCGTGCCATCCCCGCCAACGATCACGGCGAGGTCTATCTGCATGTCTTTCACCTCTGTTTTCTCCCGGTTGATCTTCTCAGCGGTTATCGGATCAAAGAATAAATCTATGCCCTTTCTGGATAATTTATCGACTATTTCCCTCACCAGCTCGTCCTTTACCCTTCTGTGAGTTATTATACCAAGTCTGGATATTTGCATTTTTCCAAGAAACCTACTATAAGAAATTAGATTTTTCAGAATAATTAAATAGAAGTGCTAAAGAATTTGCTGTAAGAATTCTATCATGCTGTCGTTCTCGGGGCGATTGCTTCCCTGGGTCTCCCCTCTCTAAGGGGGTTTTTCTTACAGATTATTATATCTCCAACCTTATGGATTTCATCGTATGGAATGGTCTCTTGCTGCAGAGTTCTCCTTATATCCACGCCGATCTCACCCTTGAGCGGTCTCAAACTTAATTGCATTATATCCCCTTTTTCGATGTTCAGGATTATATCCCTGACCTGACCGACATATTCTGCCCTTTCTGTGTAGATATCCATCCCATAGATTTCAGATAGCTTTTTGCTCATTTTAACCTTGTTATATATTAAATTATGTAAGGAAGGGTATAAATATGATAAAGATCATCGGGACAGGACATATATTGGAGAAGAGCGTAAGGGATGTTGAGAAATTCATTGATGAAGAGAACCCGGATATCATAGCCCTTGAGCTCGATACTAAAAGATTTAAGGTTTTGGAGGAAAGAAACTGGAGGCTTGATTTCTCTGAAGAGGGTGTTAATTTTAAATCTTTACTAAAGGAAATGGTGAGAGGGGGGTCACTTCTTGTATTATTAGGGGAATTCTTGGCATTGATTCAACGTGACCTTGGTAGAAAATTTGGCGTTCACCCCGGATCTGAGATGGTCGCTGCCATTCAATCTGCAAGGAATTCTGGCAAGAAGATCGCTTTAATTGATAGGGATATTGAAATAACGCTAAACCACGTCTTGAGCGTGCCAATAAAGGAAAAGATAAAATTATTTACGAGGAGCGATCACGACATAGAATTAATAGGTAATTTGCTGGGAACCGATATAGATGGAATTTTAAGGGAGGAAAATATAGAAAAGATCATGATGGAATTAAAGAAGAGCCTGCCAATGCTTTATTCCGCGTTGGTCGATGAGCGAGACAGGTATATGGCTCACATGCTCTTAAAATTACAGGAAAAATATCCGGAAAAGAACATACTGGCTGTAATTGGGGCGGGACACAAAAAGGGGATTGAGGGTTATTTGGAAAAAACATGTTTTGCGGATATGGAAAAACTCACGGAGTTGCGCCCGGTATCAAGATTGCATTTGATTCCACTTGTTTTCGCCATTGTCCTTACATATATATTGATGAAAATTGAATTCATTAGGATTAGAAAAAGAAAATGATCAAAATTTCATTATTGGGTTGTGGTAATATCAGTAGGTTCATAGCAAATGCCATTGATAGAGGAATTATAAAGTGTAAACTGGTGAAGGTTTTTGATGAAAATCAGGCGGCTATAGAGAACTTTAACAAAGATATAAGCGTTACCGTTCCCATAGCAGATAATATAGAGGAATTAGTTAAAGACTCGGATCTTGTTGTTGAAGCAGCCTCTCAAGGGGCTGTGAAGGAATATGCAACCAAAATCTTATCCTCCGGGAAAAACCTGATGATAATGAGCGTCGGTGCGTTGGCCGATGATACGCTTTTTAGAGAGATGAAGAAAATAGCTAAGAAAAAAAAGTTAAAGATATATATACCATCCGGAGCAATAGTTGGTTTAGATGGAGTAAATGCGGCAAAGTTGGTTAATATAGACTCTGTAGAGATAACCACGAGGAAAAACCCAAAAACCCTCGGTGTTGACGTAAAAGAAGAAACTGTGCTTTATGAGGGTCCAGCCCTTGGGGGCGTCAAGAAATTTCCAAAGAGCGTAAATGTCGCGGCAACCTTGGGTTTAGCGGGGGTTGGTTTAGAAAGAACAAACATAAGGGTAATTGCCGATCCCAATATAGATAGAAATATTCATGAAATTCGAGTAAAGGGGGAGTTCGGTGAATTTAAAACGATAACAGAGAACGTTCCCTCACCACAGAACCCAAAAACGAGCTGGTTGGCTGCTCTCTCTGCTATCGCTACCTTAAAGAAGATGTGTGATGTCGTACAGTTTGGAACATAACCCCTTAGAAAAAGGGTTATTTAATGTCACCCCAAAAATTTAAACCCGATTCAAATGACATGCACTCCTTTTAGTCGCACTTAATAATTTTTTTGTCCATAAACACATTCAGAAAAGTTAGGCACTACGATTCAAGCTTTAAAAAACCTTGACCCATCGAGCTTTAGAAAACCTCAACGCATCAAGCTTTAAAAAAGCTTGACCAAAAATTTAATCGGGTTTTCCGTCAACGCTTTTTCTAAAAGGGTTGAGCTTGACCAAAAATTTAGGCAAGATTTTTTCGCCAGCCTTTTCCTAAAAGACTGAACTTGATCAAAAATTTGATGCAAATTCAAAAGAGTTAGACTTTATAAAAACCAACAACATGTAGAGTTAGGCACTACAATCACCCCTCTGGTTTTTATACTTCTTTACTTAAATCTAAATACAGGTGAACTCTAACATGGAAGTAAAGGATTTAAAACCAAACACATCCATTGACGTCTTGGAGGTAGAGGTAATTGATGTTGAGGAATCTAGGGAATTTACCAGCTTTAGGGGAAGTGGTAAGGTAACAACCGCCAGAGTTAAGGACAAAACGGGGGAGGTTAAACTCACGTTATGGAATGATGAAATTAATCTGGCAACCCCGGGAAGTAAGTTAAAGATTGAAAATGGTTGGGCAAAGGACTATCGCGGTGAGCTCCAAATAGGTTCTGGAAAGTTTGGTAAGATTATTGTAGAAGAATAGTAATAGTTCTAGTAGAAGATGGATGATTCTCTCTTTGTTGTTACAGTTTTAGGTGGAGATAGAGAAGGTCTCGTCGCGGAAATCACCGGAAAATTGGCTGATATCAATGTAAATATCGTTGATATAGAGCAGAGCGTAATTCATGGCTTGTTCTCTATGTTTATGTTGATAGATACAAACAAGACGATAATAAACATTGATGAGATAAGGGGTAGATTGTATGAATATTCTAGGAGATTGAACGTTAATATAAACATTACTCCCTTGTCTGAATATGGTGGGGAAGATAAAAAAGAAGGGAGGGAGATTCAAAAAATAACAATATTGGGGAAAGACAAACTAGGAATTGTTGCTGGTATTTCAAAGGCATTATTTGGTTTGAATATAAATATTGAGAGAATTAAGATGATTGCTCGAGGAGATCTATTAGCTATGGAGCTCTTCGTTAATTCTAAAGATGTGCCTCTGGATAAACTGAGAAAGAGAATGGAAAAAACAGGTGATGAGGTGGGTGTGGACATCATCGTTCAGCCAGAGGACATGTCCAGATTCAGAAAAAGACTCGTTGTGTTTGATATGGATGGTACGCTTGTCGATGCTGAAATTATCGACGAATTGGCAAAGGCTGCCGGCATTGGTGAACGGGTTTCTGAATTAACTGCACAGGGAATGCGTGGGGAGATTGAGTTTAAGGAATCGTTAAGAAAAAGGGTTTCTATGCTGAAAGGGCTTTCGGAGAGTACACTTCAGAGGATCAGGGAGAATATGAAATTAACTTCTGGCTCTGAAGAATTAATTAATGCCCTAAAGACTATGGATTATAAACTAGCATTGATTAGCGGCGGATTTACATATTTTACAGATGTTTTAAAGGAAAGGTTTAGCTTTGATTATGCATATGCAAATGAGCTGGTAATTAAAAACGGAAAATTGACTGGTGAGATTAAAGGTAGAATTATAGATTCCAAGAGAAAGGCAGAGATTATGGATGAATTGGTAAAAAGGGAGAACATTTCTAGGGGGGACATAATTGCTATTGGTGATGGCGCCAACGATCAGATAATGTTAAAAAATGCCGGTCTCGGGATTGCCTTTAACGCCAAGGAGGTTCTGAAGAAGGTAGCGGATGGTAGCATAACAAAAAACAACCTGAAGGGCTTAATGTATTGTCTCGGCATCTCCGAAAGAGATCTGAAGAAGAAGGGGAGATGATTTCTCTGTGCTGTAGTGCCTAAACTATTACTCCCAGTTTACCTCATGGTGTGGTGTGCGCTACGCTTAACCACACTTAACAAGCAGTTTCTGTTTTGTAGTGCCTAACTCTGCAGTCTTTCACTTTTTGTGTAGTGCCTAACTTTTCCAGAGTAATGCTTTGTTGAATTTCCGAAGGAAATTC
This sequence comes from Candidatus Altarchaeota archaeon, assembly GCA_030633595.1. Taxonomy (GTDB): domain Archaea; phylum Altiarchaeota; class Altiarchaeia; order IMC4; family QMZM01; genus QMZJ01. The sequence continues at coordinate 610 of DAOVSE010000050.1, read as the reverse complement.
CTTTCTTTTTCGTCAACGTTTTTACTCAAAAGTGCGTAGCACTTTTGGGACAGCAAAATCATTTCATGATTTTGTGTCCAACGAATCTTTGATTCGCTCGGAGCCAAAACTGCTCTGCAGTTTTGCGCTCTTTTTAAGAAAAAGGTTGTTGTAGTGCCTAACTCCTCTAAAAATCGCTTAAAAATTCAAACCAGAAACATGAAGAATAGTGGAAATGACCCCCCTCTCCCTCATACATAACCCTCGTCCTTTTTCTCAGATCTTATGGGGATGGCGCTATCACTTTTAATACCCTTCCAGATGGATCCGTATCTCTCTTGTATTTGATGCTCAATTGGCTTTGCTTCATCAAGACTCTTCTTTACATGGGTTGCCTCGACGAATTCAGACTCGTCTAGAACTGCGCGATCCCCTGCAAGCCTTATCAAACCACCGAAATCCCTAAGCCTTAGGGTAAGAGCATTTCGTTTCCCATCCAATTCAAAGGCACGCTTCCTTGACTCCTTAATAATCTCCCCAATCGCCTCCATACTCGCATGAGGTATCCTACTATCCATCTCTACTTCCTGGGCAATAAACTGGAGCAATTTTTTTCTGTGTTCTTCGTTAT
>DAOVSE010000074.1 GCA_030633595.1 Candidatus Altarchaeota archaeon | reverse complement strand
CAATACAGAAGATATCAAAGCGGCTTCTTCTCGCAAATCTCAGGAGTACATCAATTGTTAGATACCCGAAGACAAATGCAGTTAAAATTCCCGGAAGAATTGCTACAAAATCAAAATTCTGTAATCCCTCCTGTAAAATGTCAATAAAAACGACGCCAGTAATTGCCGGAATAGACATTAAAAAAGATAGCCTTAGAGCATCATCCTGTCTGAAGTTTCTAAAAAGTAAGATGGCTATCGTTGTTCCGGATCTTGAAATTCCTGGCAGGATTGTAAAACCCTGAGAGATTCCTGCAATTGCCATGTCCAGAAAATTTAACTCTGAGACAACCCTTTTACCCATTCTCCCCCGTGATAGATAAAGCAGTAATCCAGTCAGAATCAGAAAGAACCCGATTAATGCGGTAACGAAGCCGAAGTCGACCTGTCCTGTCTCGAGAGTTTCCTTTAAAAACCAATATACTGGGGCCCCTATTATGGTAGAGAAGATCGCAGAGATAACAAGGAATTGCACGAGTTTGTCCTCTTTAAATTGAGGCAGTTTCAGGATAATCTCTTTCACCTCTATCCGCATTTTAACAAGAACAGCTAATAATGTTCCTAAATGAAGGTAAATCGCTATGGAAAATGCAGTTTTTGGATCGTCCAAACCCAAGAGACTCATCAGAGTGATCATATTCTGTCCAGAACTACTTATGGGTAGCCACTCAGTAACTCCCTGGATAATGCCCACAAGAAGTGATTGAAAGAAATCCATGTTTTATCTCTCTTCTTCCTATCTCTATTACAGTATTATGGCATGAGTTGTTTTTAAGCAGAAATTCCCTATATCTATCTCTTATCAGGGCCCGTAGCTCAGTCTGGTAGAGCACTCGGCTTTTAACCGAGTGGTCGCGGGTTCAAACCCCGTCGGGCTCACTTCCACCTTTCTTTTAGTAAAAGAAACGTGGACGAAAGGAAAGGAATTCGCTTCGCGAATTCGATTAAAAATTAAAATGATTCTAGAGGTTGGAAGGGTCTGCAGGAAGGTCAAGGGAAAAGACGCTGGAAAGTATTGTGTTGTTGTTGAGAAACCTGAAAAGAAGTTTGTCTTAGTTGACGGAAAAGATGTAAAGAGAAAGAAGATGAGTACAAACCACTTAGAACCCTTACCTACGGTTCTGAAAATAAAGAAAAGCGCGCGTACTGAGACGGTTGTAAAGGCTCTCGAAAAGGAGGGTTTTTAATCTTTTGAGGTTCGTCTATGAATCCCAAAATTCTTGTGAAATCAGATGACCAGACTGATCCGCGATATGGCATCGAGCCCGAAAAAAGATCCATAGAAGAGCATATAAACAAAGGTATTGTAAATCTCAACAAACCGTCCGGGCCTACCTCCCATCAGGTGGTTTCCTGGATCAAAGATATTCTGCATCTGAAAAAAGCAGGTCATTCCGGTACATTGGATCCCAAGGTTACGGGAGTCTTACCAATAGCCTTCGAGAATTCAACAAGGATTTTGAGTACCTTACTTTCCTCAGGCAAGAAATACATTACATTAATGAATCTTCATAGCGATATACCTGACAGAAAGTTAACGGAGACACTGAGCTATTTTCAGGGTAAGATCTTTCAAAGACCCCCATTGAAGTCCTCGATAAAGCGCCAGCTCAGGATAAAGAGCATATATTCGATTAAATTAATTGAGAGGTCTGAAAACTATGTTCTTTTCAGTGTTGATTGTGAGGCTGGGACATATATACGGAAATTATGTCATGACATTGGTCTCGTTCTTGGTACGGGAGCACATATGAAGGAATTAAGAAGAACCGGGGTTGGGCCCTTCACCGAAGAGAATATTGTAACATTGCATGGATTAAAGGATGCATATGAGTTCTATCTTGAAGATGGGGATGAAAAGTACCTCAGAAGGTGTATCTTACCCAGGGAGTGTGGCATTAAGCATCTAAAAAAAATATGGATCAAGGATACTGCGGTTTCGGCAATATGCCATGGCGCCGATCTAAATGTCCCCGGAATAAGTAAATTTAATCCTGGGATCAATCCAGATGAACTAGTTGCAATAATGTCCCTGAAAAACGAGCTCGTTGCGACCGGCAGAAGCTTGAGAACATCAGATGAGATACTTCAGATGGAGAAGGGAAAGGTCATTGACCTGGAGAGAGTCATCATGGAACCTGAAGTGTATCCCAGAAGATGGCACACCAGCTAATATTTACCTAAATACATAATATTAACATGAACGAAAAACTGCTCGAGATACTTGCATGTCCCAGATGTAAGGGCGACTTGGAATACGTGGAAAATTCCCTGATCTGTCATAAGTGCAAATTGGAGTACAGAATAGAAGACGACATCCCCATAATGCTGGTCGACGAGGCGAAGCCCCTAGAATGATTATGGTATCTTAGAGCCGAAACAGGCGCGACTGCTCGTCGCGAGCCTCACCATCACTCACATTCGTTCGCGATGCCGAGGTGGCGGAGTCTGGTTAACGCGCGGGCCTGCTAAGCTCGTCTCCCTTGTGGAGACTTGGGTTCAAATCCCAACCTCGGCGCACCTTTCTTTTACAAAAAGAAAGGGGGAATTTGTTGTTATACTCACAAATTCAATAAACAAAGCAATAGTGTCAGCCGAATTTCAACCCAAACAGATCACTCTCCAGAACTGGGCCCGTAGATCAGACTGGTAGATCGTCCGCTTGGCATTCAGACCAAAATGCGGGAGGCCTCGGGTTCAAATCCCGACGGGTCCAAACTGTCACGCCCAGTTTACAGATCAAGATTGCTTCGCAATCTGATGGCTTTGAAATTGTTCGCAATTTCAAAATGGAGGATTTAAACGAAAAGACTATAATGGAGTTGTCGTTACCCTATGGAAAGAAGGAATTGTTTGTCAACATAGAAGATAAGAACCTTCTGGGTGTTCTCAGGCCAGGAAAATTCGAAACGGAAAAAAATCCCGAGGACATACTAAGGGGGGCATTGCAGAATCCAATGGGCACCAAGAGGCTTGAAGAGATTATAGCGAAAAAGGAGAAGAAAGAAAGGGTTGTTATAGTTGTAGATGATCATACACGGCCATGTCCGACTGCAGAAATCCTGCCTCCACTGCTGGATGAATTATATCTCTCGGGCATAAGGGATGAGACTATTCTAATCATATTTGCGACGGGAAGCCATCGCTCGGTAAAAAATGAAGAGGCCGAAATTTTGCTGGGAAAGGAAGTTGCATCCAGGATTAGTTACATAAGCAATGACTGTTGGAAGGATGATTTCGTCCATGTTGGAACCACATCAAGGGGAACGGAGGTAAATGTCAAGAAGGCCTTTCACGAGGCGGATGTAAGGATCCTTACTGGAGACGTGGAGATACACTACTTTGCCGGTTATGGGGGGGGTAGAAAGAGCATACTCCCTGGAGTGTGTAATTATCCTACAATTCAGCAAAACTACAAGAAGAATTTCTTCCATCCGAATTCCAAACCCGGGGTTCTGGACGGGAATCCGATGTACGAGAACATGACGGAAGTTGCAAGACTTGCAGGAGTTGATTTTACCATAAATGTAGTTCAAACCGAAAACGGAATAGTCGGCGCATTCTCCGGGGATTTTGATCTGATTTTGAAGAAGGGGGCAGCACTGGTTGATAAAATCTACAAGGTACACGCAAGAGAAAAAGCCGACATAGTGGTCACAGCTGCAAACGGCGCACCCCACGATATAGATATGTATCAAGCATACAAGGCCCTGCACCTGGGATTGAATGTCGTTAAAGATAACGGGGCAGTTATCCTTGTGGCAGAATGCAAAGAGGGTGTGGGGAACGGTATAGGGCATCAGAACTATTACAAATGGATGAAGAAATTCAAGACAAAAGAGGGGATGCGAAAAGAACTTGAGAGGGAATTTATAATTGGTGGACATAAAGCTTACTATCATCTAAAGGCACTGGAAAAGGTCAATATCTCTCTCGTTTCAGAAATGCCGAGAGAAGAGGTCGAGGGAATATTCAGATTGAGATATGGTGAAACGCCAGACAAGGCATTAAAAGAAGCATTTGAAATTACAGGAAAAGATGCTAAGGTATTGGTTATTCCCGAGGGTATTACTACATTGAGTGGTGTTTGAAATGGAAAACGTCAGGGTTAAGGACATAATCAAGAAAAGGGTGATAAAGGTCAAGCCATCGGCGACAATTAAAGATGTTGCAAAGGTTATGTGCGAGAGTGGAAGTACCTATGTTCTCCTAAGTGATGAGAAAATAGAGGGAATTATAACGGAGGGTGATCTGAAACGGGCGATAGCTCAAGGAATAGATATGTCATCAAAGGCAAGTTCCATAGTGAGTGAGAATATCATAAAGGTAGAAAAAGATAGGGGGGTGGAGGAGGCTGGAATAGAATTCTTTAAAAACAGGATAAAACATCTACCCGTTGAGGATAATGGAAAGATAATCGGGGTTCTGTCTATCTCCGATCTGACATTTTTCCTGTCAAAGAGCCCTTTGTATTTTCTAAAGGAATTCTCTAAAGCAAAGAGTATTGACGAAATAAAGGAATCTTACCGGAGATTTCAGGGATATATTCTGGAAATTCTCCCAAAGGAGTTTGGGAAAGAGGGTGTCGATTCCCAGTATACAGAAAACATAATCTCTCTGATAAATGATGAAATTTTGATGTCAGTGACAAGAATCTGTATTAAGAATCTCGGAGAACCACCCTGTAAATTTTCGTTCTTTGTCATGGGAAGTGAGGGGAGAATGGAGCAGCTATTAAGAACGGACCAGGACAATGCAATGATATTCGAAAAAAAAGAAGAGAGAAATTACTTCCTCAAGCTTGGAAAATCAATTCACAGTTCTTTACTAAAAATAGGTTTCTCAGATTGTCCGGAGGGATATACAGTCGGAAATAATATGTATGTAACAACATTGGAAGATTGGTTAGCGAGGATGGAACACTGGGCATTTTCCCTCGAAGCAAAGGATCTGTTAAATCTCTCAGTCTTTGGAGACATGAGGCATGTCTATGGTGAAGAAGAACTCTTTGATAAACTCAGGGAAAGATTGTTCTCATTGTGTAGAAACGAGAGGGTATTTGTAAATCTCCTCGAGGTATCACTTGAGTTCTCGATTCCATCTAAACCGAAAAAAATGGATCTAAAGAATCAGGGTCTTTTGCCCTTGATTGCACCGATAAGGATTTTAAGCCTCAAATTCGACGTAAGAAGCACAAACACACTTGGCAGGATAGAGGAACTGCGCGCAAAAGGAAACATAAACAACGAGTTGGCGTCAAATCTAACGGTTGCCTACAACTTCCTTAAGACCTTGCATTTTCTGACTCAGATAGAAAACATAAAGAAAAAAGAGAAAGATGCAAATAGATTGAATCTAAAGGATATTCCGAAGATAAAGGCAAAATTCCTCGAGGATTCTCTAAAAACGATATCGGAATTTCAGGGACCGATGAGGGAGAAACTCAAGTGGTTGACATCCGGGTTTGTTTAGATTTATTTTACCTTACGTAGTTCCTCAATCCCCGTACATGCCCTAATAATTCTCGGTTTCCCTCTTTCAAATGCGTTTAGAAAGTGAGGATTATCCTTCTGTCTATTTTCTATATGTTCCACTCGCTCTCTGAAATTCGTCTCTCTTCCCTCCAGATTAGACAAATCGGAGTAAACGATAATCTGCTGTTCAATGCTTTTGGGTAAAAGAAGTGAGGCCTTTATGTTGGAAAATTCCTCTCTACCAGGATAACATTTATCCAGAAATTCTTCATAAACAATAAAATGAGATATCACCATCCCCGACAACCCTTCCAAATCCTTTTTATTTTCGGCAATTCCAGCTTCATATCCCCTGTTTTTGATGTACAGTGCACCTCTGATCTCATGAAAGTTTTGATTTACACTCAATAGCCGACCAATATCATGGAGATACCCTGCAATAGCAACCTCATTGGGGTCTATCTCCAGGCCGGGATTGTGGTTAATTATGTCAATTGCAGTTTCCTTTGCTATCTTATAGGTGGCTTCGCTATGTCTCAAAAAGCCCGATTTGAATCTATGTTGCCTTGGATCTGCATTGGAAAATAGTTTTTCTATCAATTTCTTAGCGTTAGATTTTGAGATCAGTGCCTCAGCCATTTCAACCCATACCAAGTGGTACAAATTCCTCCCTTCTCTTTCCTATATCCAGTAGATCCTTCACCCCAACTCTGAGCTCCAGGAGTTTTTTAAGCTGGAATTGAAATATCTGGGCTGCCTGATATGCATCTGCCAGTGCGGAGTGCCTATAGATATCTTCTAACCCGTACTTTTCCACCAGTTGCTCTAAGGTCATAAAATCCCTCCTCACTCCATTCTTCTCAGATAACCATTTCTCGATCTGGATTATGTCCACCCATTCGAGTTTTATCTTTATATTACCTCTCGAGAAATGATTCTTCAGGATCTCAACATCAAAGCCTGTGTTGCAACCAACCAGGATATTATCCTTTAAAATTCCAGCTATCTCCTCTGAAATCTCCTCAAAGCTTTTTGCATTTTTTATTGTAGATGGATCAATTCCGTGAATCTTTATGGATTTTGCATCAATTTTTCTCGGTTT
>DAOVSE010000049.1 GCA_030633595.1 Candidatus Altarchaeota archaeon | reverse complement strand
ATGTGTATTGGATTCCGGCGGTTTTGGTTTCCCTGTTCGGCTTATTGCTGATAGGCGTAGATGTTATGATCAAAAGAGGGGGGGGAGCTATTTAATTTCCCCAGTTTTTATTATCTTTATAGACCATAACGTACCACCGTTATGGTCTTTTCCTTTTCACAAAGAAATACTTTACGATTTATTCAACACAGCAAATAAAAAACATAATTGAAGTGAAAAAAATGGCTGTGAAAGTTGATCAAGAAAAGTGTATAGGATGTGGTATGTGTGAAAATCTCTGCCCAGAGGGTTTTGAGATGAAGGAAGGGACGGCTCAAGTGAAGAATGAAACTGCAGACTGTGTAGAGGAAGCTATATCTTCCTGCCCAGCAGGTGCTATAACAAAAGAATAAAATGAAAGAGGACAAATTAGAGAAAATCAGGAAGGAAAAGGAAGAGGAGTTGATAAGGAGAATATCTGGAGAAAAAGAAACAATAATAGATGTTAATGACTCAGATTTCCAGGAAAAGGTGATAGAGAAATCCAAGGAAACGCCGGTGGTGATAGATTTCTGGGCTCCTTGGTGCCAACCCTGTTTATTTCTCTCCCCGACTTTAGAGAAACTGGCAAGGGAGTATGAAGGAAAATTTATTTTAGCTAAGATTAATGTGGACCAGAATAGAGGTGTAGCGCAAAGGTATGGAATTATGAGCATTCCATCCGTAAAGATGTTCAAAGAAGGCAAAATGGTGGGGGAATTTTTAGGAGCTATACCCGAACCTCAGGTGAGTGGGTGGCTTAACAAAAATCTGTGATAGAAATGCCATGGATAAATGAAGATAGCTGTGTGGGTTGTGGAATTTGCGTTGAAGAGTGTCCAGTTAATGCCATAAGTATGGAAGATGGGAAAGCTGAGATTAATATGGATGAGTGTATAAGGTGTGGCAGGTGTCATAAGGTTTGTCCTCAGGAAGCAGTTAGACACGACAGTGAAAAGATTCCACAGGAAATAGAAGAAAACATTCAATGGGTAAAAAAGCTAATGGAACATTATAAAACAGACGAGGATAGAAGAGGATTTCTCAAGAGAATTGAAAAGCATTTTAATAAAGAGAAAACAGTTGCAGAAAAAACTATGGAAGAAATTAGAGATCTTAAGGGGTAAAAAATGCCATGGATAGATGAATATAAATGTACAGGTTGTGGTATTTGTGAAAAGTACAAAGATCCAACCTGAATTTGACATAACATAACTCCTTCTATCTTTTGCGAACCGAAACAGATAAGTAGAAGACCTCCTAATATTTTGAAATTGCAATGCAATTTCAAAGCCATGATTTTGAAAGTCGAAGACTTTCAAAGCCATGAAATTCCTCTGGGAATTTCAATGAATCCCTCTGGGAATTTCAATGTCTAATATAGACCGATATCCTTACGGTCTACGATCCTTATACCACAATCTGTCGCCTCCAGAGGTTTCCATTTTACGAATGTTCATTAACTCCCTGAGCTCTGATTTTATATCCCCCAATACCGTTTCATCTCTCGATAACATATATTCTGAAAGTTTACTAACTGCCCCACAGATTATTTTACGAAACTCCTCATCCTCTGGATATCGCTTGCAGAATTTAGCGCACATATCCTGTAATTTCTCCATATCACTACTTTCAATTATCTCTAATACATCCCTGATTACGTGATAACTTGCCAAGACCATTTTAGAACCATTAAATATCGGTATTCCGGGTATAAATAACCTCAACCTCACAGCTTCCTCTCTGCCTTATCCACGAGCTTCGGAATATACTCATCTGCCCCAGCAAACGCTCCAGTAAAGATCCTCCATATCTCCGATAAGTATGGAAATCTCGATCAACAACACAATCAGAATCAATCCCACAACTGCATTCTTAATCAGATTTTTACCGGAATTCCTCCTCTCCGGGGAGGTTCCAGTAACCAAGAGATACCCACCTAAAACAAGCAGGATCGCAACTACCGGGAGAGTGATCCATGAAAGCAGACAAAGGAGAGTCACATCCAGATTCTTCAGCATATCCAGGTAGGAGGCATTAACTACCGAGCTTAGAGATAAAAAGATCAATGCAATGAGTGGCGATTTAAATTTCATACTCCTTCCCAATCTTGTTGAAAAATTATTTGATTAGGGGGTTATAAATATGTAGATTTAGATCAGGAGGGTATATGAACATCTGGCTATTTGTGCTTCGCTATCTCGCCTTTCAGCCACCCAACAACCTTAGCTCCCTGCATCAGGTTTTTTAATTCATCGGGGTTGCTCATCTCTAGCTCAAAGATCCAGCCATCTCCGTATGCATCCTTGTTTATCAGGGTTGGGTCATCATAGAGCTTTTCATTCGTACCCTTTACGGTACCGGAAACGGGAGCAAATATCTTGCCAACCCACTTTCCAGTCTCTATGGTACCCACCTCCGCGTTCTGATCTACCTGATCGCCATCAAAAGGCATCTCGACATAGCTTATGTCTCCGGCCATTTTCTGTGCAAAATCGATAAGCCCAACTCTGGCAATATTCCCATCTATCTTGGCCCACATGAACTCCTTGTGGTAATACAAATCATCCGGCATCTCGTATCCTTCTACATCCATTTTTATCACGTTATGAGAGTAATTATAATTATTAATAATTTATAAAAATCAGAGATCTCTTAGATAGATCTTGTATTTTCCTAACTTTCCTCCGTAATTCCCGGCGGATATCTTTATGATTCCCTCCACATTTCTGACGCTTTCTATTGCCTCTTTCATTGCTAGCTTTACAACATCCAGAGAGATTCCATTGATCACTATCTCTGGGATGGATTTAACTCCATCAGGAACTTTGGAGTCCTTAATTTTACCTCTCAGGGTTGGACAGTAGGGATGGTTTGTTGTCGGTCCTATCTCGGGATAATTCGTCTCAACCTTTGAGCCTGCAGAGCATATGTCAAAGGATGTAATCGTACCTTCAATTTTTGATATGGCGTTAACAGCCTTATCACCGGCATCTAAAGCCGTATCTATGCTGTCGCAGAAAAACCAGAGATTACCACCCATGACACCTTTTCCATATCCCAGGTTTCTTTCGATCAGAAATTCGCTCATCATTAATGGAATATTGATCATCTCCCTTCCGAATCTCTCTTCAACAAATTCATAGCCGTCACCGCAGTGCCCGACCTTGTCCATAGTATCAATTTTTTCATCTGAATCAAAGAGGTTGAAAATTCTTGTTGTTGGAACAACCAGAATACCCTGTCTTATCCTCTTTCCGAGTTCGTATTCCAGTTTTTTCCCCGAATCTTGTTTATAGTTAACCCAGATCTGGATAACTGCTCCCTTTCTCCCATCGGGTGTTTCCTTTCCGGATAGAAATTTTTCAACACCCCCCTCAGATTCATTAAAAACGGTACATGGCAATGATGTAGAACCAACAGCAGCTTTTTTTAACCTTTTATCGTCCCGGGCTGTAATTAAAAACCTTGAAAAGAGACCGTCAAATGCCTCGCAATAGGTATTCTCTATCTCTATAGAAGATTTCATAGGTATCTATCGGATTAAATGGAAATAAATTGCCTGCCTTTTTTATTTCCAACTTTCAGTATTTAATATGGACATATTGATAATTGCAGGGAGTAAATCGGATAGGAACATAGTAAGAGAAACAGAAAAGGTTTTAACTGAACATAAGGTAAAATATTCTACAGAGTATTGCTCTTTCCACAGGAAGCCAAAAAAGCTTGAAGAGCTGGTAAAAAAATCCGATGCCAAGATCTTTATCTGTATCGCCGGTTTATCCGCTGCATTGCCTGGAGCTGTTGCTTCCTATACGAAGAAGCCAGTCATTGGTGTCCCGGTTTCCTCGAAATTAGACGGCTTAGACGCATTGCTGAGTATTGTACAGATGCCCAAGGGCGTTCCGGTTGCCTGTGTCGGGATCGATAATGGAGCAAATGCAGCATATCTTGCAATAAGAATTCTGAGTCATTATTGATGATGTCTCCAATGAGCAATTTACTGGTAATTTTACTGGTTATTCTGGGTTACTTATTGAAGAGATTGAAAATTGTTCAGAAGGAATTGGCTGACTCTATGATTAGGCTAGTATTTTACGTCTTCCTGCCTGCAACTTTATTCTACTCCCTGGTACAATTAGAGTTAAAAACCGAGTTATTACTGCTGCCTTTAGCCGGGATTTTTGTTGCCCTTTCCTGCTATGCATTTGCTTATCTGATCAGGAATCCCTTTAGGATGGAAAGAAAGACCGAGGGATCCTTCCTTATTACATCGGGTATGATGAATCAGGGCTTGTTTATGTATCCCTTCTTTCTCATGTATCTGGGCACCAACGGTTTAGGCTATGTTGCCTTTTACGATGTTGGACAGGCATTTTTGGGCCTAACTCTGGGGTATTATATCGCAATCAAATATGGCAATAAACTCGCTAAAGTTAAGAATGTTTTAAAGAACATGCTGAGCTTCCCCCCTCTGTGGGCGTTTTCATTCGCCTTGCTAGTAAATTATCTCGGATTTTATTCATCGATTGAGGTAATAATTCCATTAATAGAGATCTTACATAATTGCACAACGCCATTGATCATGCTCTCCCTGGGCATATTCCTGGAGCCGAGAATTAGGAAACTTAATGCAATGTTGGGCGTGATCTTTATCAGATTTGTATTTGCCATGGGAATTGCAATTTTCTTTTCTCTCCTTTTTAATCTTAACGAACTGGAGAGAATAACGGTTTTGATCGCATCTACGGCGCCTCCGGCCATGCTAACCCTAGTTTATGCTGCTGAGGAGAAACTCGATGTAGATTTTACCTCTGAATTACTGTCAATCTGTATTTGTATCGGTTTGATCTATACGCCATCATTGTTTGCGTTGCTCTGATCGATATGGGATATGCCACCAACATCGTTGTGGATATCAGAGAAAGGGAAAAAACATAGATTATAGTTGATATAACCTCAGTCCCTCAACATACATCCTGCCAATACCCGAAAGCCTTACCTTCAGATTTCTTCCTTCCTTTTCGGTTTCAACGAAACCATCATCTCTCAAGTCTTTGATATGATAACTCAGCCGGGATCTCTCTTTATCATACCTCAGAGATCGGCTTTGATTACGAAAGCGGGGATATGCCCAAACCCGCCAACAATGTCACCTGACTGAAATTTACTTGTACTGTACTATAAGTGTAGTTAAATATTACTTATACTATATTATAACTATGATAGATGAGAGAACCAGAGCACTGATAAGGGACTATAACCCGTGGTGGGAAGACAAGGCAATAGATGTGCCCGAATACAGAAGGCATATCTTTACGGAGATACAAAAATATCTGAAAACAAAACAGATAATAGCGATAGTTGGACTCAGGAGAGTCGGGAAGACAGTTTTGATGAAGCAGATTATCAAGGACATCGTAAAAAAAGAAAGGGAAAATGTATTCTATTTTCTGTTTGATGAACTTATCACTCAAAACCCGGAAGTACTGGAGGATGTAATAGACCATTATCTTAAAACGATATCAAAGGATGGGGGAAAGTATATTTTCCTCGATGAGATTCAGAAGGTTCCGTACTGGCAGGATGTACTGAAGAGATTTTACGATACCAGAAATGATATAAAATTCATAGTCTCCGGGTCATCGTCGTTGCAGATAAAAAAATCCAAAGAGAGTCTTGCGGGGAGAATATTTGATTTTTACATGCCAATACTGATGTTCAGGGAATTTCTTGAGATGAATGGGTTGAAAATAGAGAAGGTAGAAATGGATTTTAACAAACTAGAAGAGATATATGAAAAGAATATACATAAAAAACCAATCCTGGAGAATTTGTTTTTGCAATACATCCTGAAGGGAGCATTTCCCGAAATAGCGAGAGAGGATGATGTGGATATCATAAAAAGCTATATAAAGAGTTCCGTACTGGAAAAAATAATATTTGAGGACATACCAGCCGTTTTCAATGTTAGGAGGAAAGATGTGTTATACTCAATATTAGAATACTGCAGCAAAGAGACATCAAACCTTTTAGACATAACAAAGCTGGCAAATATACTAAATGTCAACTATCAAACCACGAAGTCATACATATTCTACCTTCAAAATTCATTTACCCTTGACATTCTGTATAACTATTCAAAGAGTATCGCAAAACAGTTGAGAAAAAATAAGAAGGTGCACATAGCACATCCTTCAATCCCCATCACCATGATGAGATACTCTAAGGATATCCTTAACGTAAATGAAGTAATGGGTAGGTATGTGGAAAGTGTAGTATTTCAACATTCCAAGGTGATCTGTGAGAGAACATCGTTCTGGAGAACACCGCAGAAAGAAGAGGTCGATATCCTATTGGAACAAGATGTAATGCTTCCAATAGAGGTTAAATATAAATCCCATGTGGATAAAGATGATTTAAAAGGCATGCTAAAATTTCTGAATAAATTCAACCTGGAGAGAGGTATCATGGTAACTAAAAATTTATTCAAGAGGGATGAGATTGATGGAAGAGAAATTCTGTTCATTCCGGCGTGGCTGTTTCTGGTTATGATATGATGTTTAGTCCTTCAACATATATCCTGCCAATCCCTGAAAGCCTTATCTTCAGGTGTGCTAACTCATGAGATTACTTACACTTCTTTAAAATATACGTCTGCAGGCGTTAAATAATCTAACGCCTGATGCGGACGTTCGTAATTGTAGTGGTGAATGTACTTGCTATGTGTACTAAACTGCCATGCTTCTCGCTCGTATGAACCGTTGAATCGTTCCACCTTACCTATTGTTGTGGGTCTTCTCTCGCTTGCTACGATGTGTTGTATCTCGTTGCGCTCCAAGTACTTAGTGAACTGGGTTTTGCCGCCTTCCTGCCAGGTGTAGAACTGCACACCTTGATCAGTAAGTATCTGCTGAGGTTTGCCGTACTCACTCATAGCTTGTTTTAGGACATCTAATGCATTCTCAGTGTTTGCATTATCAAACACGTCACTTGCAGGTATGAATCTGCTGTAGTCATCCAAGTAGGTGATCATCCACTCGTCGTCTCTTGTAAGTTTCCAATCAGTTTGCCACATTTCGTTGGGTTTGCTGCATTGAAACCGCTTCTTACCCCAAGTCTTGCGAGGCTCTTCTAAGGGTTTATTCAGGCCAGCCTGGCAGATGATCCGATAAACCGTGCTGTGGCCTACGAGTTCAACACCTTCCGGTTTATCGCGCTTGATGTGGCCTTCAATCCTGTTGGGTCCCCAGCCCTTGTTTTCACGCAACTTGAGGACATAGTCAACAGTTTCTTGCGATGTCCGATGGATTGTCTGAGGTCGATGGGATTTTATTCCCAGACCATCCCATCCTTCACGCTGGAACCTGCACCAGTAACGGTAAAACGTGTCTCTGCTAATACCTGCCTGCTGACAGATAAAAACGACGCTTGCACCCTGCAAGCGTCTTTTGATAATCCAAAACCTTTTGTCTACTGAAAGCTTCATACTATCCCACCTCATACTTATTTACACTCAAAATCAAAAGTGTAAGTAATCAGGTGGGTTAGCACACAAGGATTGAAACAACAGATAATTTTTTACAGTATCCTCCTTCATAGTTATAGGTATGAAAAAAAAGAACCTGGTCGCCTTCGGAATCGGAATCCTGATTTTGATTTTTATCATATACACTCTCGAACCCAGGAAAATACTTGATGCCCTTCTGGATGTGAGAATAGAGTACTTTCTCATTGCTGCTGTGTTCTATTTCCTGAATGAGGTCATGGCCGCCCTGTCTTTGAAAATAATTACGGCATCCAGGATAAGCCTTCTCGAGGCAATCATATCCCACATGTGCGGCATGTTTTACAGCAATGCAACCCCGGGGAGAGTTGGTTACTATTACACCGCATTTTCAATTTCAAAGAAAACAGAAACATCAAGATCAGTGAATATAGGGGTCCTCACCCTTTTCCAGGGGATAAACTTCCTGGTGAAGGTGTTCCTATGTATCCTGGCATTGGTTTATTTCTCATCGTTCATTATGAATCAGGAATCCCAGATTTATCTCCTTTTGGTTTCCCTGTTCCCCATCCTGGGGGTATTCCTCATCTTCATCGCTCTCTATACCAATATCTCCAATAAAATCCTGAATAAAATTCCCATTCTGAAGAATTTCTTGGAGAACGTTGTTCTTATGCAGGACGCAGTCAGAAATGTGAAAAAGGAAAAGGTACTGAAACTGATTGTTCTTGCTCTATTTGGCTGGATATTTATGAGCGCACAATGGTTCTTTCTGGCGGTTTCGATGAACCTTGAAAACTTCAGCTATTTGACTGCATTAATGCTCTCGCCTTTATTAACGACGGTAATGTTCGTTCCAATTTCCCCCTCCGGCCTAGGACTTACAGAGGGCGGAAGTGCTCTGCTCTTCGAATTGGTGGGTTATACATTTGAGATAGGCATGGCATTCATGCTCTTGGTGAGGATAAACTCAATCTTCGTTGATTTCTTTGGGATTATCGATATGAAGATTCATGGAAGAAGCTAGATTACCTCCCCCCTGAGATCATAGTAAGTCAACCTTTTTAGGAAAAAGGTTGACACGCAAGACCTATGGTCTTGAGTGTGTCCGACGGTAGTCGGCCACATCAAAAAAATTTACATTAAATTTTTGGTCAAGCTCAGCCTTTTAGGAAAAGGCTGGCGAAAAAATCTTGCCTAAATTTTTGGTCAAGGTTTTTTAAAGCTTGGTGCGTCGAGGTTTTCCAAAGCTTGGTGCGTCGAGGTTTTCCAAAGCTTGATGATGGAAGAAGCTAGACTACTTCCCCTCTGAGATCATAATACGTAGCATCTGTAATCCTCACCTCGACAGATTTGCCCAACAGATTCTCATCAGAATGTAGAATTATCGGTTTATAGACAAAGTTTCTTGCACAGAAACCACCCCGTTTCCCGGGCCCGGAGACCAGTGCTTTGCCTTCCCATCCGATCCACTTCCTATTTCCTTGTAATCCAATCTTCCTGAACACTTTATTCATTATTCTTGATCTCTCCTTTGTAATTCTTCCGTGCAACGCCTTTAACCTCTCTGCATCTGTCCCCGGACGGGTCCAGAATCTTGATATATTAAGCACCTCGGGCTTTATCTCCTCTATCAAATTAACTGTGTTTTCAAAGGCCAGCTCATCCTCGGTGGGAAACCCCGCTATGACATCCGTAGAGATTGTCATCTCAGGAAAATTTTCCCTGAATTTGGAGACAATCTTCCTGAAATTATCTACTCTGTATCTTCGGTTCATATCTCTTAGCACGTTATCGTCTCCGGACTGAACCGGGATATGAAGAAACTTATAAATCTTCTCGTCTCTGTAAGCCAGAGTCAGTTCATCCAGAATCTTCAGAACATGGGAAGGATTCATCATTCCCACCCTGATTTTGAATTCTCCCTCTATCTCGCAGATATCTCCCAGTAAGTTAGGTAGACTCTCATCGATATCGATACCGTAAGCCCCAGTATCCTGTGCAGTCAACCATATCTCCTTTACCCCCTCCAGGATGGCCTTTTCGATGTTTTCCAGAATTAAATCTTTCGGATAGGAAATAAGACATCCCCTTGCCTTTCGAGTAATGCAGAAGCTACAATCCCCCACACAACCCTGGGCAATCGGAACTATCTCCACCACAGGATTTTCTCTCCTTCTGGGCAATTCCAATCTGCACTTTCCCTCCTTTATTCTAACAAAGCGGTCTCCTTTTTCGACAGCTTTTACGGCATTTACTATGTCCTCAACATTCATCCCCAGGAATGAAAAATCCGGGAATCTCTCAACTATGGATGGATCCGCAGAGGGTAAACAACCGGAAACAATAACCATTCTACCTCTCAAATTTTCTAATCTCTTTAGAATCTTCCTCTCGGTCGGTGTTTTTACAGTGCACGTATTAACGATCAGAATTCCATCACCACCAAATTCAAATCCATTCTTAGCCAAGAGTCCGGCCATCGCCTCAGAATCTGCCCTGTTCATAGCACAGCCATATGTCTCTATCTGGATCTTTGTCATTCTGGTTTGGGAATGCAAACACTTTTCTAAAGGGTTTGCTTCATAGCACAGCCATATGTCCCTATCTGGATCTTTGTCATTCTGGTTTGGGAATGCAAACACTTTTCTAAAGGGTTTGCTTCATAGCGCAACCGTAGGTTTCTATCTGGATCCTTGTCATTCTGGTTTGGGAATGCAAACACTTTTCTAAAGGGTTTGCTTCATAGCGCAACCGTAGGTTTCTATCTGGATCCTTGTCATTTCATAATAT
>DAOVSE010000063.1 GCA_030633595.1 Candidatus Altarchaeota archaeon | reverse complement strand
TTTTATTTGTTTATTTATTGAATTTAACAGATCAAATTTTTTCAGATTCTTCATTGTCCTAGGGTGGATTGGGTAGATCAGGGGCAGGTTAAATTTTTTGGATATCAGATTTAATGCTTTAACAATTCCAACTAACCTCTTTTTAGAATCAACATTCTCTGCTCTGTGTGCAGTTACGAGAAAGTATTCCCCCTTTTTTATGTCCAATTTTTCAAAAATATCCTTTCCAATTTTCTTCTTTGCGATATCCAGATTTTGATAGACGCTGTCAACTATGGTGTTACCTGCAACAAAAATTTTTTCCTTACTGATTCCCTCACCAAGCAGAATCTTTCTTGCATTCTCCGTCGGGGCGAATAGGTAATCTGAGATATGGTCGGTCAAAATCCTGTTAATCTCCTCGGGCATTCCCCTAAAATAGCTTCTGAGACCTGCTTCAATGTGCCCTACCTCTATGTGTAACTTTGTTGCAGCTAATGCTGCAGCTAGGGTTGAATTTGTGTCACCCTCAACTAAAACAACCTTGGGTTTTTCCGCCATTAAAATTTTTTCTATGGCGATCAGAATCTTACCGGTTTGTTCCCCGTGGGTGCCGGAGCCAACATCTAAGTTATAATTGGCTTCTGGAAGCTCGAGATCCCTGAAGAATATCCTGTCCAACTCATAGGAATAATGTTGTCCCGTGTGAATTATCTGATAACCTACTCTTTGCTTTTCACATGCCCTTATAACAGGGGCCATTTTAATGATCTCCGGTCTCGTTCCAACTATGATTGATATCATTCTCTCTCTATTTCAAATATAACAGTGCCGCCGGATGTGTATGGTTCTCCTGGATCCGGACATTGTATGTATGCCTTTCTGCCCTTCTTTGCCAGTCCCAGTTTAACCGGGTCTATGCCATCTCTCAAGGCAGTAACATAATGGAGTAGAGGTGCCAAGGCATGGATACAGATATTATCCGTTTCTTTCAGATTTATCTCCGGACCCTTGATGGTTATTTTATCGCCCCCCCTGAATACGGGACAATTGCCCCTGATTTCCCTGACCCTGATTACTATTTTATCCATTCTTTGAAACGCCTAAGATTCTGACCTTAAAGCCAGAAGATCCCCATTTTTCATGATCTAAACAATTTTTTGTGTCGACCAATATTTTTGTTCTCATTACTCTTGATATTTTTTCTACATCCAGTAGATTGAAGTCATCGTGATCCACCAAAACAACTATGCAATCGGAATTTTCTACAGAATCCTCCAAATTTGTCAATTCATACCTAAAATTCTTTACGTGGGGATCATAGATCTTGAATTTGTATTTTTCTTTTACCAACTCGATAAATCTTAATGCCGGGGTCTCTCGCACATCATTGACATTCTTTTTATATGAAACACCAAAGACTGTAATCATCGGGTCTCTGATACCCTTGATCTGGTTCTCAACGATCTTAAAGACATGATCAGGCATGCTGTCATTTATGTTTCTGGACATAGTAATTAGCTTAGCCTCCTCGGGTGCCCTTTCCACTATAAACCAGGGATCAACGCTAATGCAATGACCTCCCACGCCGGGTCCAGGGGCGTGTATCTCCACCCTCGGATGCTTATTCGCAAGTTTTACTGCCTTCCATACATCTATCCCTAATTTCTCCGAAATTTTCGCAAACTCATTGGCCAATGCTATATTAACGTCTCTGTATGTATTCTCCATTAGCTTTACCATCTCCGCAGTTCTCGCATCCGTTATATAGATATCTCCCTTAACAAAGCTTTTATAGAGTTCCTTTGCTCTTTCGGCAGATTCTCTGTCAATCCCCCCGACAATTCTATCGTTTTCAATTAGTTCCTTGACTATCCTACCTGGCAGAACCCTTTCAGGGCAATGTGCCATATATAGATCATCTCTTGCCTTCAGATTCGATTTTTCTAGAATTGGAATTAACACATCCTCCGTTGTTCTTGGGGGGACCGTGGATTCCAGAATTATCAGGTTACCTTTTTTTAGATATCTAACTATCGATTCTGTTGCATTGACTACATATGACAGGTCTGCTTTATCTGTTCCTTTATTCAGTGGTGTTGGAACGCAGATTATGAAAACATCTGCTTCTCCGGGTTTTGTTTTTACAATCAATTTTTTTGATTTTAGTGATTCCTGCACTAATGCCTTTAACTCGGGCTCTTTTATCTTCACATCCCCTTTATCTAACGATTCAGCGACATTTTGATCTATATCCACACCAATTACATCATATCCATGTGTGGCAAACATACATGCCGTTGGCAGACCAATATAACCCAGCCCTAAAACGCATATTTTTGTCATCTTAACTATTTTTGTATATATCTAATAAACGTTTTTTCATTTCCCCCCAGTTGTATTTGTCTTCTACAGCCCTCCTTCCATTACCCCCTAACTTTTTTGCGTATTTTTTATTCTGATACAACCTAATAACCGCATCAGCCATCTTTTCATAATTGCCGGATGGAATCACTATACCGCAATTTGTCTCTTCAACGATTCTTTTTAATGGCCTCGCATCCGTTACAATTACTGGTTTTCTCATTGTCATATACTGGAAAATTTTATGTGGAATCGTTGTATTTATATGTTCATTTACATTATGTGGTACTAAGCACACATCGCTTGATGCTATGTAAGATGGCACATACCTAAAATCAATCCATCCCGTAAAAATAACGTGCTCTTTAACCTCCAGTTCTTTGCACAGTTTTTTTAATTCGTTTTCATATTTGCCTGAGCCCTTTCCACCCACCAGGAGTAGTTTAGCGTTTGGGATTTTCTCTAAGATTTTTGGCATTGCCTTTATTGCCGTATCTAGACCCCTATGAGGTTCAAAACCACCTACATAGGAAATAACAAAATTATCTTCGTAACCCAAATATTTAATCTCTGCAGTATCAAAAACGTCTAACTCCTCCGTATTCATTATAACCGCTATCTTTTTACTCGAAATTCCCAGCTTAACAAAGCGTTCCTTTTGTTCCTCGATCACAACAATGATGTGATCAGTGGCTCTGGAACCGTATTTTTCTATCTTTTCTATAGTAAATCTGATAATGGGTCTAAAAAAGGAAGGAAAGTTCTCTGAAAAAGCAACAGGCCAGTGTTCATGAACATCGTAGATTAATTTCTTCCTTTTGAGGAGTTTTAACAGAATCCCAGAAAGAAGGGCATCCGGTTCGTGGCAATGATAGATATCTGAATTTGTTTTGAAGCCCCTGATAAAGAGATGGAAGAGTGCTAATGGTCTCAGAAGTTTTGATTTATATCTCGGTATTACAAGAATTTTGATTTTATCAATGATTGTGTCCTTTTTTATGGATTCGATTGCGGGGGCTATAACTGTGACATCATAGCCATTTCTCTGTAAACTCTTTGCTTCCTTGTGGAATATCCTTATATCGGTTGGATTATGAGCCGAGGTTAACATACAAGCTTTCATTCCTTTCTTTTAACAAAGGCCAATAAAGCCACAAATTCCGCACATTTTTCATAAATTAAATTTTCTTTATGATATCCAATGGCCCCTCTACCTGCCCCCCCTCACCATACGGAGTCATATTGAGCCGATGTTAACATGTATACATTCATTCTTTTCTTTTTACCCGTTTTTAACAAATGTCACCGGGAATTTGTTATAGTTTTCTCGACAATTCTTGCCGTTTTCTCCCACGTATTATCTAAAGCAAATTCTCTTGCGTTTTTACCGACATTATTTCTCATTTCCCTATTTTTTAGTAAAAAGGCAATTTTATCCGCAAGATCTTTTGTATTCTCTGCTTTGAATAGGAATCCCGTTTTTCCCTCCGTTATAAGCTCTCTAATACCGTGTACGTCACTTATGATTACTGGCTTACCGCATGCCATGAACTCCAGGGCGGATATCGGTCTGATCGGCGTTTCCCTCTTTACACTCCCTGGTTTTGGAAAAGATGAAACACAGATTTTTGACCCGTTTATTATCTCTGGAAGGTGATCCATTGGAACTGCCCCTATAAAAGATATGTTTTCATGACCAATATTCTCTAGATATTTTCGTTGAATACCATCTCCGACGATCATAAATCTAAGTTTTTTATTTTTTTCGAGAAGTTTATTTGCTGCATTGACAAAAAACTCAGCCCCGCTCCAGGGCGCGAGATTACCGACAAACAATGCATCAATATCCTCTGAGATATTCATTGGTTTAAAGAGAGTGGTATCAACCCCCGTTGGTGCGATAACAATTTTTGTGCTGTTTATTTTCCCTCTCTTCATTATAATCTCATCCAATCCCCTACAGGGTACAATTATTTTTTTCGCCCTTTTAATACAAAATTTTTCCAGAAATGAACCCACTTTGGATTGTAAAGATGAATAATGGGATGCGCCCCAAACGTCATGCACATTAAGGACCATTGGAACCTCAGTAAACTTACTTGCTATCCAGGATGATGTGCCGACCAAGTAAGGGGGGTTATGCGATAGAATTACATCAATCTTTTCTTTTTTTATAATATCAATCGCTTTTTTTGCCATTAATGGGATGCTTAAGCCCCAATAGAGGGAATTTGGTCCAAAGTAAGGCAACCTGTAGACGTGAATTCCCTCATAATTTTCATAGGATGGCGCCTCTTGCTCCAGATTGCACTGCTCGATTGATTTTGGATTGTGAACTAACAGATGGACATCGTGCCCGAATTTTACAAGATTTTTCGCCGTCTGATAGACCCTTATGCTCGCCCCCCCAACATGGGGGAAGAACCATCTTGCTGTCTGTAGGATCTTCATTTTACCACTTTTTTACTGTGCCCCTTACAGTAACTCTATAAATCCTTCAACCGTCAATCCTGTTCCATCAAGGATCGCATCTAATGTTCCCGTATCTATTGACTTATGTAACGGAACAACTACCTATGCAAAAGGATCCTCTCGTCTCATGATCACATGAGAAGACTTCTGCCGTCTAATATAAAACCCCACCTTTCGCAGGGCACGAATTACCTTTTTGCCAGATAAACCTCGAGGTAATTTAGTCAATGTGCCATAACCTCAATCTCTAATACCTTTTTGCCCACCTCTTGGGGGGCAGGAATACCCTCTTCTATCAGGCATTCAATATAATCGATAATGGCCTCCTTTAAGTTTTTTAACGCTTCTTGTTTGGTCTTACCTTGAGCAACGCAACCACGTAAGGTTGGACAAATGGCCACATACCCTGACTCTCTCCCCTTCTCCAGTATTGCGGTGTATCTCATTTTTTACCTCCGTTATTTGTCATCATTTTAATATTCGGAACAGAAGGAAATTAGACAATGAACAAACTTGTCTATATATCTATGGATTAATATATTCTCAGGAAAATATATTATGTTGTTAGCAAATGAAAGATAGCTATATACATTCAACCGCGGAGGTCTCTGATAAGGCAGAGATCGGTGAGGGAACAAAGATATGGCACCAAGCCCAGGTCAGGGAGAATGCGAAAATCGGAAAGAATTGTATTCTCGGAAAATCTGTTTACATTGATTTTGACGTCAAAATAGGTGATAGAGTAAAGATACAGAACTTCGTATCTATCTACCAGGGAGTCACCATTGAAGACGACGTCTTTCTGGGCCCTGGGATGACCTTCACAAATGATCTATATCCAAGGGCTTTTATCTCAGACTTTGAGGTTTATCCCACAAGGGTTAAAAAGGGTGCTTCAATAGGGGCAAATTCAACCATAATCTGCGGGATAACTATTGGAAGATATGCCATGGTAGGAGCTGGTTCCGTAGTTACCGAGGACGTTCCGGATTACGCTCTGGTTTATGGAAATCCGGCAAAGCTCGTGAGCTTTGTCTGCAAATGTGGAAGGAAACTGAAAGGGGAAAAAGAGATAGAAAATTTTGTATTGATGAAATGCACTAAATGTAAAAAAGAGATCAGAATCCCAAGGGAGGTCTATCAGAAATTAGATAAAAAATGATACCGGGCGTAAAAATCTGACTTATTAGAACAAAATCGATAATTTAATAGGGTAAACATGGATGCATATCACCAAGAAAAGGAAATGGAATCATTAATAAGATTGAAGCTCTATAAGGATAGGAAAGAGCTTATAAGGGATGCTTTTAGGGCTCTCCTAGAGTTGAAACCAGCTTTAAAGATTGAATCTGCAATCGACCTTTATAAAAGAGGGGAGATCAGTCTTTGGTCTGCCGCCGAGGCAGCAGGTCTTAGTCTGGAAGAGTTTAAGGAGAGCCTTGCGAGTAGGGGTGTTAGAATAGAGGTATCCTCCACAAGAAAGGAGAGTAATAATAGACTTAGAAAGGTTTTTAATTCTTAAAATGATTGCTGTCTTAGACTGCGATATTCTATCCACATTCGCCAAGATAAACAAAATTGGATTATTGGAGGGGCTATTTTCTAAACTTCTGATGCCGTACGCGGTTTATGTTGAACTAAAACGTGCTAGATCCCTTGGTTTTGATTTTCCAGATCTGGTTTTTAAGAGTGAGATAGAGCTAGTCACTCTAAATACTAAGGAAGTTAGAGATTTTGAGGTATTTACAGATACGCCCAAAATCCATTACGGTGAGGCAGAGGGGATGAGTATTGCCAAAAACCGGAATGCAGTATTTCTCACCAATGATAGACAAGTAATAACCCTGTGTGAAAAGGAGAATATCATGGTTTTGGATCTAAAGGATGTTCTAAGGCAAATTGCGAGGAGGAAGTTAGTCGGTAGGGAAGGAATGATAACTATCTTGGATGAGATAGAGCGGGCAGATAATACACTACTAAAAGAGAGAGATGATGTCCTTAAGGAATATGAAAACTGATCCGAGGTTCTATTGAAAAGATGATACATATAGCGAAACCGATTATTGGGGATGAGGAAAAGGAAGCGGTTCTTGAGGTATTAAATTCCGGAATAATCGCCCAGGGTCCGAGGGTGAGGGAATTTGAAAAGGCATTTTCAGAATTCACGGGAACAGAATTTGCTATAGCAGTAAATTCCGGAACCGCTGCCATTCACATAGCACTTCTTGCCCACGATATTGGTAAAGGGGATGAGGTAATTACAACGCCATTCACATTTATCTCAACCTCAAATTCGATCCTTTTTACTGGAGCAAAACCGGTCTTTGCGGATATAGAGGAAGAAACCTTTAACATAGACCCCGATAAAATTCAGGAGAAGATTACCAGTAAGACAAAAGCACTCCTACCAGTACATCTATACGGCCACCCAGCGGATATGAAAGCCATAATGGAGATTGCGGAGGATCATAAGCTTTTGGTCATAGAGGATGCGTGCCAGGCACACGGAGCAGAATTTAATGGAAAGAGAGTGGGATCCTTTGGCACTGGCTGTTTTTCCTTCTATCCAACGAAGAATATGACAACCTCGGAGGGGGGGATGATCACAACAGACGATAAAAGGATTGCTGAAAAGGCGAGAATGCTCCGAGACCATGGTTCGAGGGAAAGGTATGTTCACGAAGTTCTTGGCTTCAATCTGAGGATGACGGATATTTCCGCTGCAATAGGTCTGTGTCAATTGAAGAAATTACCTGAGTTTAATAAAACAAGGATAGAGAATGCCCAAAACCTTACCAGATTAATCCGTAATGAAATGATAATTACGCCCACAGTAAGGGAGAATTGCAGACATGTCTTTCATCAGTACACCATAAGGGTAGTGGATGGCAGGGATAAAATTGCAGATACATTAAACGAGAAAGGAATCGGAACCGGGATCTATTATCCGATACCAATTCATAAACAGAAATTCTACAAGGGATTGGGTTACAATGATAGTTTGCCGGTTTCAGAGAAATTAG
>DAOVSE010000033.1 GCA_030633595.1 Candidatus Altarchaeota archaeon | reverse complement strand
TGCCGGTTCAATAAGTCTAAGCCCAAAAGTAGCCGCAAGGGGTCGCGGTACCGGTGTAATGACCATTGCAGTTACTCGTTTTGTATTTGTCTTTAGGATTTCCGGGGACGCCAAGAGAACTGGCGAAATCATGGCGATAATGGGCGACAGGGTAGAGGAAAAGAAGGCAAAGATCGATGTTTTATTCAAAAATACAGGGACCTGCACCATGAGCGCTCAGGTTACTGAACTTAAACTTTACGATAAATTCGGAGAAGAGGTAGCCAATTTAAAATCTGGAATAGATATTGTAAGGTCAGGAAGTATTAAGGCATTAACTGCATATTGGACTGGTGACAATGTAGAACCAGGAACATATAGGGCAGAGGCAAAGGTTGATTATATTACTGGTTATACTACAATGGAGGACAAGATCGAAATACCCACAACGATAAAGGTAAAACCTGCCCCCAAACCACCTGTGATAGGAAAAATTTCCATATGTGAATATATCCCATCTATACTCCTACTTTTAATAATAATTGGTATGATCGTCTACTGGCTGGATTGGAAATCCAAGGGGATTGCATTATTGATCGTTGCAGGGTTATTGCTCATAGCTGTTGCATTATTTGTTTTTACCTGCCTTATCCCTATATTTTCTTGGTTAGATCTGCTGTTTTTAATTATAATTCTCGCACTAATAATTTATTGGAGGTTATCTTGAGAATGAACAATAAAATTCCTTTATTGACGGCTGTTGTCTTTTTATCTATTTTAGTCACTCTTGGATTTATTCTATTAAATGGAACCCCTGCGCCTGAGGAATATGTACAGAGGATTACCAGGGAGAATACAGAAGACTTTTTTTTCAAAAAGGTTATTGACAGGATTCCGGCTAGGGGGGTTATAATATATCGTGATATTGATAATGAGACTATCAAGGTGGGTGTTTCGACAGACCCCCATGAATTGAATTTCGGCGTAGTCTCGCAGAATACGACTGGCATCACAAAGATTTTAAACATACATAACAAAGATGTCAATGTAAAGACATGTGTTGTTCCCTATGGTGACATAAAACAATTCGTAGAGATAAAAAACAAGGAGTTCGTTATGAAAACAGACGAAAAAAGGGAGATAACGATTAGATTCAGTGGCGATAAGATTGGCAATTACACCGGGGAGATAGATGTCATAACCAAGAAGCCTAAGTATGGCCTTTTAGAGCCATTGCTCCCGTTTGTTGCCTGTTAAATAAAAAATGAAAAAAAAGATTATCGCATTAGTTGTTTTTTTATTAATGATCCCATCAGCCCTTGCAATAATACAGGTTAATATCTATGTTTCCGGCTCTATAGACGGAAGAATACCCCACTCTAATATCCCGGAGGAGGTGAATAACACACCCCAGAGCTTCCTTGTGGTTTGGGAGAACACTGGTTCCATAGGCTGTAGATTCAGACTGAGGGCTGACATCTATGAGATAATTAATGATACAAAGAAGCAGGTTTATACCTCCTGGAGCGAAGAAACGCCAATAGAGCCGGGGGAGCAGGCAAATCTCATAGCCTACTGGTATCCAAAGAGCCCAGGGAATTTTACGGTAAGGACATTTCTATACTACTGCAACACCATAAGGGATGGCCCCCGGGCGAATTTTACCGTTTTTAAGCAAAATATTACAGCCAAAGAGATTCCAGTTGAGGTAAAAACCGAAAGTACTGAGAGCTATGTGGCGTTCAGATTTAATTCCAAAGAAAATATTGAGAATCTGGTAATAATCCCGGATGAATACCCTTTCGGATGGACATTTGACTCAAAAAAGGTAGATTGGATCGAGGAAGGAAAGGAAAAAATAGTAAAGTTAGATTATGAAGCAGGTATATGGAAGGAGAGAAATGTGAGCTTTGACATAGTAACCCTGGATGGAAGATACTATCAATCTAAGGAAATTACCCTTAAAAAAAAGAGGGAATTTCCAATCTATCAGACGATTATAATAATTTTAGCCGTACTGGTCATAATACTCTCCATAATGCTTATAAGGAGGAGGCGTGTTAAGATTTGAGATTGAAAAGTACGGGATTTACGTGTATCGCAGCTTTTTTCTGAGAACCGGTCCATGAGAACGAGTCTTTATATAAGAACGAGTCTTTATTTTATTATAAAATCACAGAAACATATTAATATATAAAT
The DNA here is from genome assembly GCA_030633595.1 of Candidatus Altarchaeota archaeon. Taxonomy (GTDB): domain Archaea; phylum Altiarchaeota; class Altiarchaeia; order IMC4; family QMZM01; genus QMZJ01. The sequence continues at coordinate 11,815 of DAOVSE010000033.1, read as the reverse complement.
ATACTATTATATTATATCATAAATATGTCAAATATCATAGCTGTGGTTTCTGGTAAGGGAGGGGTTGGTAAGACAACATTTTCAATAAATCTGGCCGCTGCACTGAAGGAGTTCGGCCAGGATAGCATTATAGTTGATGTAGATCTGGGCAACCCAAACATGGCTCTTCAATTGGGGATTCCCAGCATGCCTCTCACCATTCAAGAGGTTCTATCTGGAGAAGCAAAGATACAGCACAGTATTTTTCACCACCCCGTTGGTTTGAAGATAATTCCCTCTTCTCTTTCTATGTCAAAGGCGGTGGCAGATCTATCGAAGCTTAGAAAAATCCTTAAGGGCTTGGATGAGATAGTGATTCTTGATTCCCCTCCTGGTTTGAATGAAAATGTAGTATCCATATTAAATGCGTCAGATTCCGTTGTCATAGTAACAAACCCGGAGATAGCCGCTGTTACAGATGCATCGAAGGTTATAAAACTAGCAAAGGATCTCAGGAAGGATAATATAGGTATTGTAATAAACAGGGTGAGAAACGACGCATATGAATTAAATTCCGATGAGGTAGAGCTCATGTGTGAGACCCCGATAATAAGCAGAATCTCCGAGGATCCTAACATAAGAAAGTCTTCATTTGAAAACATTCCGGTAGTCTTTAGAAATCCGTATTCACATGCCTCAATAGATTTCAAGTATCTGGCAGCCAGATTACTCAGGAAGGAGTATGAGCCTCCAAGCTTTTTATCCCTACGCAGGGTCTTAAATTTCCGAGGTTAGATTATGATGGTGAAGAAAGCAGGTTTGACGTTTTTTTTAGCTTTGACTCTAGTTTTAAATAGTGTTTCTGCTCAAGTTCTCGAGGTTAGTGATATTAACATAAACCCATCTATAGTCTGGTTGAGTGAGGATCCAAGGGTCACGATCTCTGCTAAGTGTATATATAATGGATCCCCAATCTCTGATGCTGATGCGCGTGTAGAAATTCAATCACCAACTGGATTGACAATACCGGGATACCTTTGGTACTCTGGCGGTAGATACTCCTACAATTATGATCTACTCGGGTTTTCTGAAATTGGAACCTATACGGTCACTATAACCTGTGAATATAACGGCTATACAGATACAGGCAAAAAGACCTTTCGTGTGCGTGAGATGGTCCTTAACATAGTTGATGAAGGGAGTGAAATTAGTGTCTACATGGGGGACGTTATAGAGATAAAAGTTGATTTCAGGGTGGATGGGTCTCTTGTTTCACTACCCAAGGACGATTTTAGGATATATATTGGCGAGGAGGAAATAGAGCCGATATCGGTTATTGGGACTGGTAGTTATCAGAAAATCAATGCGGATCTATGTCCGAGTGGCAACATCGAAAGTTGCATGAATAAACTCCCCGAGGGTTTATATGATCTGGAGATTACTGCGCATTATTCAAGTGATAAGCGCGTAACATCCAAGGTAAAGAATTATGTCAGAGTAAATTCCCCGTTAAAAATAGATTTCGCACAAAATGAGGTGGAATGTGTCATGGGCAGGATCTGTAGTCCGGAGATAAAATTTGATGTGATCTTCCCCAAGGGCGATGTATCTGATCTTACAGAGGATAATGTGGATGTAAGAATCCTGGGTAATAAGGTCTTTGAAAGGGTGTATATAGAGAGTATGGGGTGTGATAAACAATCTGGTTCCTGTACTGTAAAAGTAAACATACCCTCAAATCTCCAGCCGGGATCATACGATCTCTTTCTGTCCCTAAAGAAGAAATTCGGGGATAGCTATTATACAAGAGAGGATTATATCCCCCTGCAGGTGGTTTTACGGCTCTCAGGGGTAATGGAGGACGCAGCTGGTAATGTGGTGGGAACAGTAATAACACTGACGAATGAAAAAACCGGTCAGGCAATTACGGGCTCTACCGACCACTCTGGTAGATATTCTCTCGATATACTCCCGGGGGAGTACTCCATGGAAATCAGATTCGGAGGAACCATAGCCAGGTTTAACAACATTACCATCTCGAGTGAGGATTTCTTACTTGGGTTGGCCGGGAATTTAATCAGGTACGATGCCGGTCATCTGAATTCTGGAAGCCCTCCGGGTGTGAGGGTAATAAAGGTGATGGCTGTTGAATTTGCGTTGCCCTTCTCATCTGCGTGGTTTTATGTTCCCTATGACAGCTCTATGGTAAATGGAGATGAAAATGATCTGAGGGTATATAAATGTGATAACTGGAACTTTGAAAAGGGATTCTGTACCGGCGAGTGGAAGGAAATTAATGCAGATGTTCATACAATCAGAAATGCAGTGGAATTTAACGTAGATTCTACATCCGCTTTTATAATAGGGGAACAGAGGGCTCTATATCTAAGGAACGTTGAGATAGACAAAGAGAGGGTCTTTATAGGTGATACTGTAGTTGTTAATGGTAAGGTCATGGATACCGATGGAAATTCTGTGGAGGGGGCCAGGGTAAGGTTATCTTTTCCCGAGTTTGGTATTACATCTTCTGATACATCCACAACCGGTGGGTTCTTCAGGGTCACTATCTCTGCACCATATACCGAGGGCTACCCGGATCTCGTAATAGCGGCTATGAAGAGTTCTTACGCCCCATGTAATACCACCATGACTGTGGGAGTAGATAGGAAAAAAGATATAAGCATATTTGATGTTCCAGAGATGGTAGAGGTTAAATTCAATGAGCCAACGAATATAAATTTTAAGGTCTTCAATTCCGGGCAGATCAATCTGACTCAAATAATCTATCTTAGTGTCAGTGGAATACCCTTGGATTGGTATAGATTATCCCCCGTTCAGATTGATGAGCTTGATATTAATGAACAAAAAGAGGCAAATCTCAGCATTACATTAACCCCCGAGTTATGTGGTGACACATGCAGCCAATTTTCTCTGGTAAATATAGGGGCTGAATCGGAGGAGGTCAGCGATGTTGTTAGTTTTACCTTGAAGATAGCATCACCAGTGAATCAAACCTCTACAGTCTCGGAGGAAGAGCCAGGTGGGGTTTTCCATCTGCCAGACGTAACGGGGTTTACCCTCGCATTGCCATCTGTCTCGAATTCATATCTACCTTTAACCGTAATAATAATCCTCCTCATTCTGATCGTAAACAAAAAGAAAATGAAAGGGATTAAGATCAAGGGAATTAAATCCAGAAAAAAGGGAAAAAGTGCACCGAAGCTGAGAGACTCTGTGATGTCATCAGTGCATAGAATAAAAAAGGAAATATAATGTTTGATATTTTATAACTTAATAGAATGAAAACCTGGAAAATCGGGGGGTGGATTTTCCTGTACCTCTCATTGATCTGTCTTTTTTGTAATATTGCTACTGCCCAAAGCTTAAGGGTGGTTGACCTCTCTGTTATCCCATCCGAGATCTGGTTGCATAAAAGTCCCAAACTAATCACTATCTCTGCAAAATGCGAATATGACAGTTCGATAGTAAATGCTAGGATGTGGGCTCAAATATTTTTTCCAGGAGGGGGACGTATGGAGACTGGTGTGTATACCGGAATCTATGAATATACCTTCCGTACATCCTTCCCGAACACCGGGCCTTATAGAGTAAGGGTAAATTGCGAATATGCGAATTACAGTACTTACAAAGAAACGACATTCACTGCCCATAAACTGGAGTTATCAACAGATTATGACAGGGAAATCGATACCTACTTAGGAGATGATCTCACCTTAAAGGTCAAATTCAAATATGATGGCAGTTTGATTACCCCTAGGAAGGATACGTTTTTCATTTATCTGGGAGGTAATAAGGGATGGGGGCTGTTAGAGCAAACCGAGGATCCTATTCTAACTGAAAATCATCAACAGGTGAAGGTAAAAATACCATTGTATTCCGATAAGATCTCAAAGGGATTGTATGACCTCAGGATAGAGGGAAAATACTCTGAGGACGAAATAATAACCCTGGAGAAGAGAAAATTCGTCTGGGTTAACAATCCGCTGGAGATCTACATGACCGAAAACGATATTAGACACGTAATTGGAGACATACCCGAGAAGAATATAACAGCCAAGGTGGTATTTAAGGCTGGCGATCTTTGGGATTTTGATATAGAAAACGTTGAGATCATAATATTCAACGAGAATATTTCAAAAAAAGCTGTTTTGCGTAGTATAAATTGTGACGGGGGGACAGAGATATGCTCTTTTTCGTTTGATATTCCAAGCCTTGGCCCGGGTTTATACAATCTGGATCTTACTGTAGCTTATCCAAGCATCACAAGTTATCGATATGAAGCTACTGGCTCTATCCCTCTGAGGGAGGTGCTACAAATCTCCGGGTCTATTAGGGATGCCAAGGACAGGGTGATAGGCACCCAAATAATTGTTGAGAGCATTGATAGGGGGGAGATTGAGGAGGCAAATACTGGATCTACTGGAAATTATTCCATAGAACTGCTTCCGGGCAATTATAATTTTGTATTCAGATTTGATGGAGGAACTGCGGTAAGTATCAGTAATGTTTCGATATCCAGTTTTGATCTTCTCTCCCTTCCAGGGGATCTGATAAGATACGATCAGGGACATATAAGCTCTGGAGTACCACAGGGTATGAAACTGGTGAAGATCATGGTTTTAGAATTAGCGTTTCCCCACTCATCTGTATGGGTTTATATACCATATGACAGCTCCAGGGTTGGTGGGGATGAGAAAGAGCTCAAGGTTTATCAATGTGAGAGATGGAATTTTGAAAGGAGTTTGTGTACTGGTGGATGGAGCACAATAGAGGACGTTAGGGTACACACTATAAAGGACGCTATAGAATTTAATGCAAGCTCTTATGGGGCATTTATGATCGGAGAGAATGACATATTACATTTCTCAGAATTTAATGTCGTGAATGATGAGGTCAGTATGGGGGACGCAGTCAAGGTGGAGGGAACAGTTGTGAATAGTAAGAATGAACCCGTTCATGGTACCATAATCCGGGCATATTTTCCCGGATATGATGAATTTTCTACAACAAAAACCAATGTTGAGGGATCCTTTGTTATGGGTGCAAATGCCCCACATGTTGAGGGTGACAGAGAGCTCCTCGTGGAGGCAGGTAAGGATCTTTTCGTTGGCTGCAATTCCACCCACATGATTCACATAGGTAGAAAGACAGAGCTGAGTATATTGAATGTCCCGGATATGTTTAATTTGCCCTTAGGTGATACCACTGAGATAGAATTTACCCTTTTTAATTCCGGTCAGATAAATCTAACAGAGATAATATATATCCATTTATCTGGCATATCTGCTGATTGGTACGAGCTATTGCCAGATCATGTGGATGGATTAGAGATAAATAAAGAGAAGAAAGTCATCCTGAGGATTAAACTAACCCCGGAGCTCTGCGGTGGAAAGTGCAAGAGATTCTACCTGGTTAATCTGGAGGCAAAATCCGCTGAAATAAGCAAGACAGCAAGCTTTACGATCAGGATACCCTCCCTACCTGTAAATGAAACAGAAAGCACTGAAGGAGAGGAGGAAGAGGGCGGTTCAACAAGCCCGGGTATTACTGGATTCAGCATTTCAATACCATCGATTTCAAGCCCCTATCTACCTCTCACAGTAGTTGTAATTTTATTAATTCTAATTGTGAACAAGAAGAAAACCACAAAAGGTGGGAAGACCTTCGGTAAACAGGGTAAGACAGGGCACGAGTTAAGAACATCCGTCATATCCTCTCTCCAGAGGATAAAGAAGAATCTCTAGCCAAAGAGTGATGCGAGACCGGCTGCAGCTTCCTCCTCAGTTTTTTTCTCTTTCTCTTCTTTGGGTTTTTCCTCTTTCTGACCTTTTTCTTTTCCTTCTTCAGCCCCTTCTTTCTTCTCTTCCTTAACTGGAGCCGCAGAAACAGAAGCCCTCAGATCCTCATCCAGACTATCGGGAATTCTTGATGCGAGGGAGAGCATTTCTCTGTTTGCTTTTGCCAAAAAGAATTTTATTGTTTCTCTATTCGTGATATCTGCATTTATCGCCAGATTCATGGCATTGCTAAATGCGTTATTGAGTAGGTATCTCATGGTTATAGAATTATATACTCCAGAATTCAATGCGAGATTTAATGCGCTTTGATAAGCAGTTTGTAAATCAGAGATCGTTTTTGTTTCATCAATGCTCAGTATATCAGAGGTGTAGATAATACTATTCTCATAGGCAGCACTTAAATCTAGACCGATCTCCATTGGCTCTATCCCCAGCCTTGTTAGAATGTTAGCCAGATCTGGGGAGACTTCCTCCCCCTTCTTTACAACCAGCGAATCTTCCATCACAACAATCTTCCCCCTCTGAATCTGCGCGTTAACCTTAACCCTTTGCAGGTCCCCAATTATCGGTCCGGCCGCTAAAGACGTCTCTCCTGCAGGAACTACTATATCTTCAGGTGCGATATTGCCTGCCTTTGCCGGGGCAGATATCCTATTAGATCTTAAAATTTTATTCAGCTCGAATGGATTCAGGTCGGTAAATACCAAACCCATTGATCCTTGAATATGTTTCTCCAAGCCCTTCATATTTGCATTCTCAAAGGACCTCTTTATCAGGTTATTTCTAGATATCTTTAATTCTGCCTTCCCAAGGAGGGATTTCCTTATTGTTTGAAACTGTCTGGATGGAATACCACTTATCCCGACTAGACCAGTTACCTTTGACTTAGACATCCTTTTCGTTAACTCTTCTATCTCCTTGAGTTTCCATCCGGCCACCATTTTTATCTGTCTAACCTAATTGCAGAGCTCATAGTAGTTTTGAAGTATACCGATTTAATTTTATCTGATGAGATCTGCCTCTCAATCCCGTTCATTACAGCTAGAATATTCTCAGCCAGATCCTCTGGGCCCATATCTTCCGTCCCTACAAGAATATTTATCGTAGGATTCTTCTTTGACCTTATCCTTACAGTATTTTTTAATCTCTCAATTGTCGCATCTAAATCAGCAGTTGGTGGAATCGGCTGTGGCATCTTTCCTCTTGGCCCTAAGGTGATACCCCAGCTCTTACCAATAACAGGTAATAAATCTGGCTGAGCAATGAACCAATAGCAGAAATCTGTGAATTTCCTCATCTTTCTCCTGTTCTTTGAGTATTCTTCTAACTCCTTTTTGTTCAGAACAAATTTAGAGAGCCTTTTTGCCCTAACATTCATGTCACCGTCCGCAAAAACCCCGATATTTACCTCTTTGTTTCTACCATTCGGTAATAATATGTTAAGATTGAGTTTGTTTTCAGCACTCTCCATGTTGATGTCTTTGAAATTAATGCTGATCTCTGCAGATTGATTGAATTTTCTCTTTTTTGTCTTTTCAATCGTTTCTTTAACTCGCTTTACAATCTCCTTTTTATCCATTATGGTTCCTCCTACCCAATAAGATAAATATGGTAGTGAACAGAAGCGGAATACCTACCTATTTGGATTAGACACTTAAAAATTAGAGTTATTCCCTAAATCTATCGTCAAATTCTCCGGAGTCTATCTCTTTAGTGATCTCCTTTGCGTCCTTATCCTCAATTGTAACCCCTATGGAGCTACAGGCTCCAACGACCTCTTTCGTTGCACCCTTTAAATCGTTGGCCAGTAATGAATTCTTCTTCATTCCCACTATCTTCATTAACTGGTCAAAACTCAAATTTCCGACTGGATTTCCATTACCTGTGCCTTTCTCCAATTCAAGCTCCTTTTTTATGAGGGCGGAGGTTGAGGGCGATCCCACATATATCTCAAATTTCTTGGTTTCCGGATCAACAATAACCTTTACAGGGATCTTCATACCACTAAAACCCGAAGTTTTCTCATTTATTGCATTAACGACATCATTAATGTTTAATCCCAGAGGGCCAATCTTAGGGCCCAATGGCGGCCCCCCGCTGGCTTTGCCTCCCTCCACAAGAATTTCTATAGTCTCCTTTTTCATTCTTCAGTCTCCTCTTCCTCTCTTTTCAGGATCTTGACGTCATCACCCTTAACAACAACGGGAATAGGAACTGCTGCCTCTATTAATTCCACAGTAATCTCATCCTTGTCTTTATCGATCCTCGCAACCCTCGCCTTTTCCTTCTTGAATGGACCAGCTATCAATTCTACTAGATCACCTTTACTAACCTTCTGCACAACCGGAGTTGGCATCAATGTTTTTTCAAGATCTTCGATCGGTATAGTTCCAGTGGATGACAAAGCACCCCTCCTTTTTTGTAGTAGACCCCTTGTCTTTGGTGCATTTATAGCGAGATCCTCAACCGTTCCAGGATTGTCAGCCTCCACCAAAATATAACCCTTTAATCCTGTTGTATATAATACTGAATAGATTTTTTCTCCCTCCTCCACTGCCCCCTTTTTCTCTCTATTAACTACTTCCTGATATAGAAGCCTTGCAACCACATGCTCTTGCCCTGCTGTAACCCTAATTACATAGATGTTTGAACTCATAATCATCAAAAAATGGAATAAGAATTATACCCCTCTAATCAACTGGGAAATAAGAAGAACTATGAAACCAAGTAGTCCAATTAATATCATACCGAGACCGGTTATCTTTGCGGTCTCGTTAAATTCTGTCGTCTTTGGTTTCCTGCTTAATCTTAAGATTCTTCTAGTCTCAGTATACGCTTTAACTATTTTTTCCTGGATGCTCATTTTTCTTGGAAATCCCTTAGACCTCTCTTAGACCGATATCCAATCTTTCCTCGGTAATTCCTGCTTCAAGTTTCTCCTCTAGTTCTTCTTCAAAGGATGGGGTCTTTACCCCAGACAGAATAAGTAAGGTTTTTATTACATTTCTGTCAAGATTCTCATCAATCTGAGCGCCCCAAATAATCTGTGCATCCGGATCTATATTCTCTGAGATGATTCTAACTATCTCCTCTGCTTCCTCCAGCGTCATATCCCTGCTACCAGTGATATTAATGAGAGCCCCAGAAGCACTGCTAACGTCCGTATCTAAAAGTGGTGATTTAAGAGCCCTTTCCACGGATTCACGAGCCCTCTGATCCATACTCGTGTCTCTGGTTGATGATCCCAACCCTATCATTGCAGTTCCACCTTCCTTTAATATGGTTCTAACATCTGCAAAGTCCAGATTAACCAGACCAGGTTTGGTTACCATCTCTGTTATTCCCTTTACAGAGTTTGCGAGGAGTTCATCAGCAACCTTAAAGGCATCATTTAACGGCAGATTTGGAGCAATATCCAATAGGCGGTCATTTGGTATAACAATAACTGTGTCAGCGAATTTTCTCAGTTTTTTCAACCCGCCGAGGGCGTTTCTTGCTCTCACCCTGCCCTCCATGGAGAATGGCAAGGTAACAATGGCTACAGTCAACGCATTTATGTCTTTTGAAACCTCGGCTATTACCGGTGATGATCCAGTTCCTGTTCCACCTCCAAGGCCACAGGTAATGAAAACCAGATCGGCATTATCTAAAACCTCTGCGATCTTCTTTATATCAGTATCTGCACACTGTTCTCCAAGCTCTGGGTCGTTTCCAGCCCCAATACCCCCGGTAATTGGCGCCCCAATCAACACCTTCGTCATAGCGTTCGTGTATAGTAAATCCAGAGCATCGGTATTTATTGCGATGACATCACCACCTTCAATGTCCATATCCATCAATCTGTTAATCGTATTCCCTCCGGCACCGCCAGCACCAACAACTTTTATGGATGTTTTTATCTCATCAACTATACGTTTTAATTCTTCATCACTCCCTAAGTTGACGGGAACACGTATTTCCTTCGGTTTTTCCTCTACAGGAACCTTTTCCTTTATTTTTGCTTGAGTAATAGCATCCTGAACAATAGTCTCCATCCAAACCACCGTATTTATAAAATATAATAAATATTAGTAGTCATACTATAAAAAGATAAATCTATCAACTATAAACCCTTCTCAGAGCACTCGATCAAACGTTCTAGATTATTCTTGAGCCTTTCCCGTATGAAATTGATAGCCTCCTCATTTTTTTCTGGCCTGAACAAATGCCTGAATCTACCCTGTATCTTTAGATAGTCTTCAAGTGGTTTTAGATTTGACACATCCTTCGGTCTGTTAATTACATGTTTTCCATCTATTATCTCATATAACGGGTATGCTCCCGTCTCTACCGCAAGCTTTGCTATCTCGACGCTTTTCTCTGTTGGCGTTCTCCATCCAGTCGGGCAGGTAGCTAACAGATTAACGAATGTTGGGCCCTTGGTTTCGATAGCCTTCTTTATCTTTCTATATGCGTCTGTAAGATACCCTATGGACGCTGTTGCTACATACGGCGATCCATGATACGCAAGTATATGTACCAAATCCTTTTTCCAGATCTCCTTTCCAATACTTACCTTTCCTGCCGGTGAAGTGGTTGTTGCAGCACCATAGGGTGTAGCACCAGACCTCTGGATGCCGGTATTCATATAGGCCTCGTTGTCATAGCAGATATAGCTGAAGTTATCTCCCCTCTCAAAGGCCCCAGAGATATGTCCAAATCCGATATCATACGTAGAGCCATCCCCCCCAAATGCGACGACATTTATCTCATCATCCTTACCCATGGCCTTTAATGCGGCGCATATTCCAGATGCAATTGATGCTGGATTTTCAAATGCCCCATGAATCCATGGCAATTTCCACGCGGTTTCTGGATACGGCGTCGATACAACCTCTATACACCCGGTTGGTTCTATTAGGATGCTGTTCTTACCGGCAGCCTTCGTAATGATCCTCATGGCTATTGCCGCTCCGCAGCCAGCACATGCTCTGTGTCCACATGCAAAGTATTCCTCCTCGGGTAAACCAAGTATTGCCATTTTAAATCAAAACACCCACTCCTGTTTCCCTCCTTTACCCTCCTTAATCATATCATAGATCTTCTTTATACGATCGAACGTAACATCCCTTCCCCCGATGCCGATTATAAAGTCCCTGAGTTCTGGTTTATCTGTATCGTCATAAAAGAGGGATGAAAGTTCACAATATATCGGACCATCCGCTCCGGGGGATACTGCTTTCTCTAAAACAGCTACTTTCTTTACCCCCTTTAATGCCTCTTTAATTGCTTGCCTTGGAAATGGTCTATAGGTTATCAGCTTTAACAGACCAACCTTCCCCCCTCTTTCTCTTAATTCATCAACTGCGAACTTTATCGTCCCGCAGACGGAACCCATGGCGATAAATACGATTTCTGCATCCTCTGTTTTATATTCTTCCACGTGAAAATATCTCTCTGGCCTGGCTCTTTTAATCCCTACCGGAAACGAATCCGAGAATTCATTATAGACCTCCTCAATTACCTTCAATGAATTTTCAATCGCATCGATCTGCGATTTCCTGATCTCCATATACTCCGATGGAAATCCTATTGGTCCCAGGGTCATGGGCTGCTCTGGATCAAGAACGGCATGATAGGGTTTATATTCCGGAAGGAAATCATCCACCCTCTTCTGTTCTGGTATATCAACCGGCTCATAAACATGAGACAGGGTAAAGCCATCCAGACACACCATTGAAGGAGTTAAAACTCGGTGATCCTCAGAAATCTTGAACTGCATTAAAGTTAAATCATAGCATTCCTGGGAGGTCTCTGCATACATCTGAATCCATCCTACATCCCTTGCAGATATACTATCCTGGTGATCGTTCCATATGCTTATCGGAGCAGACAATGCCCTATTAACGACCGTCATACATACAGGAAGCCTCATCCCGGAAACTATGAAGAGGACCTCGTTCATTAGAGCCAATCCCTGAGAACATGTTGCCGTGTACGTCCTCGTCCCTGTTGCGGAGGCACCCAGACAAGCGGAG
>DAOVSE010000028.1 GCA_030633595.1 Candidatus Altarchaeota archaeon | reverse complement strand
CTGAAGAATAATGAGAGCTGCACTTTATACTATAAATGCAACGATACATCCGGAAATATAAATCCAACATCTGTAATGCACGTATTTTCAGTAAAATCGACATGGCACATATTCTACGGGCATGTCACGGGTAATATATCATTGGAGGGGGCGGGGAATGAAACCCTCTATAGATGGGGTGTGGTCAATGTAAGCGGCAACATGTATATTGCGGACGCAGATTCAACGATAACATGGACTAAGTTGTATGCATTGGGGAAGATGAGCAATGGAAGTAATGGAACAACAGACTTCAAGGATGCGGACACAGCACTGGGGATAAATGCGGCAGATAATATATCCATCGTATATACAGACGACAATGGTAATACCGCAAGAAACACTACAACCTTCAATGTCTTTAAAAAGGTCGTGGATTATGTTCCAATAGATGAATCAACAAATAATACGAACTTCTGGACCGGCATCCTGTGGGATTTCTCCGATTCCACTGATAATGAATTCAATGCCACGGAGGAGGAGGATCTCGTCTTTCTTGTAAAGATAAACGAGAACGCACAGGGGAAATATACTGTATGTGACTACGAGATAAAAGTTCCTTATAAATTGCAGGAATACAAGGATTCAACGGATATGCTTTACTTTTACCTTGAGTTGAGGTAAAGACAGTAGAATTTCGATGAGAATAGATTGGAATTTCATCAATTCTTAAAACCTAATTGCAAGATTTTGACATTTGGATTTTAGGCACTAGCCGAGTATTTTCTGCAACAAGAAGCATATACATTTTTATATCCATAGTCCCTAAAGTGCTGGGAATTTAGGAAATTAGTCAAAATCACCGAATAAAGGTGCAGAATGCTAAAAAAGTGCAAACCGCAAAAAAGCGAAAGGTATTTATACTTGTTTGATACTTATTTGTAATGACAGAGAATATATCGAGAGGTAATAATATGAATTCTAAAAGAACATTTTCCCTGGGTTTGATTTCTATAGTGACTGCCATAATTTTATTTGGATTTGTATTTCTAACAAGCGCACAACAGGGTGCAACTGTAACTCCCGGTACGCCAGAAACTTGGAGCGGACCATCTCCGGGAAGTACTACCGCTGAGGGGGGTAATATAACTGAGGTTAATATGAGTGGAGTCTCTCAGACAATTCACTGGCAGGGTTTCTGGGGTCAAGTGAGCGGTTCAATCGCATTAAAGGATGCCAGTAACAATACGATGTATAACTGGACTGTTACTACGGTGTCGGGCAATGTGTATACCTCCAATCAAAGTACTGGCATAAGCTGGAGTACCCTAGAGGCAGGAGAGGCAGGAGATTGTAATAATATTGTTGGAACTGGTGCAGATTCGTGCACTAATACCTTTACTGCCGGCACTAGGAGCTTCATCGTTGCGGGTAATACCATTTCAAGTGTTCCGAGAGTGCAGACATTCAACTATACCGGAAGTGGTACATTTGATGAGGGGATATTGGAAAAGTCAGGTGGTGGGCCCCCATGGGTCTATGTAGCCGAAATCTATAATAATGCGAACACATTCAAGAATGGAATAGCGGACTTCCAGATGATAGTCCCGGTAAATGGAACAAACACAGTGACGTATTATTTCTGGCTTGAGTTGGGTGTATAACTATAATTCCTTTTTATTTTATTCTTTTTTAATTTAAAACCAATAGATTAAAGTGGTTGGCATGAAAAGGAAAAAGGTTATCATCTTAGCTTTAATTCTTATGTTTATCTCTAGTTCTCAAGCGCTCGCACTGAAAGATAATTTCGATATAATAGTTGTAAACTCCGAGGATTGGATAGATGTCTACTCGGGAATAATGTATGCCAACCTTGTTGGTAAGCCGTTTAATTTTATTACTAGCAGGGAGCACTCCACCAGATTGCCCTCTTTGATAGATAGTAAGAACGTCTATCTGATCGAATCAGAGAAGCTTCCCTTTGTTATGGGTTATAAGGACACATTAGAGGGAAGGGGGTTTTCCGTGGAGGAAAAAATTTCTGAGAGTGGAAAAAACCTGAATTTAGAGCTTGCAAGGGATCTTGATATTAATAATTTTGTCATAATTGATGATACCTATGGCTATAATGCGATTTCCGTATGCCCCTATGCCGTGGTTTCAAAGTCATATGTACTGTTTGCCGATGAGGAGAATGTGGATGATATCTATGACTTTTTGAAAAATAAGAGAGTAAAGGTTTTGATCTATGGCTATCTGAATGAGGAGGTAATGGGAAAATTAAAGGAACTTGAGCCAGAGGTAATTGACTACGGTGATAAGTTTGATAACAACATTGAAATGGTTAAAAAATACAGGCAGATCAGATCTATAGATCAGGTTACTCTAACCACTGGAGATTTCATGGAGCTGGGATTGATGAGGGGGGCAGAGCCAATACTATTTATAGGCAAGGATTCTGTCCCAGAACAGGTAGTAGGCTATGTAAAGGGCAGCGGAATTAAGGTCGGTGTTTTGATCGGAAATGAACTGATAAGGAGTGCTCAGTCTTTGAAGGCAAAGACCGGAATCTCTGTATTCCTGAAATTTGGCCAGGGCTCGGGAGCCGGGGCTGGTTCGACAGCTGTTAGAGGCTTAGATCTTTTCCATCTACCGTCATATCCATTGAATGTAACTGTGGGGGATATTGCCTTTAATATACTCACCAATGAACTGGAAATTATTTATAAAAACGAGGTAGATACCTTCTCTTACTTTAAACCCTCGATAAAGGTTTATGTGGATGATGAACTAGTACAGACCGTGGGTGAGAAGGAGCCCGTTTTGATCGATGCCAAGGAGGAACGTGGTTCCACATATCCCGTTGACCTTTCTGAGTATGATCTCGGGGCATCTAAACTAAAGGCAGATATATTCCTCCAATATGGTGAGAGCAAAAAATCCATGGAGAGAACATTGGATGAGGAATTGGATATTAACATGGTAAAAATTGAGGATTTATCCGATATTGAGATTGTTGATTTGGGTTATGACAAGGATAAAAACTTATTAACCATTGGAATTAAGAATAAGGGTTCCTCATGTTATGCAAAGCCAACCCTCACTTTAACAATAATGGGGGATAAAACGACCGTCGGGGGGACAGATATATATCCTATAACTGAAAAGGTCATCAAGAATATCAACTTTGATGTAGAGCTCTCTGATGAGGATTTAAGGGCCAATGAAAACGTCAGGGTGGAAATATTGTATGGTGAGCGCGAAAATTTCCTGATAAATAGCATAGGTCAGGGCATAGCTTTGAAAGTGAAAGAAAAGGGCGATTTATCATCCCTGTTCTATCCAGCGATAATTCTACTCCTGTTAATCGTAATTGTATTTCTCTTAGTGCTAGTTCTCAGAAAGAAAGGCAAAGGTGAGGAAAAGAAAGGTCTGGGTAAGACAAAGTAAAGTATTTTAGTTATAATTCACATAGGTAAAGTGTTACTAAGAAACCTCACCACGATAGGCGTTGGTATTGTTATCCTTGGATTTTTTCTCATTTTCTTGGTTTGTGGTCAGGGGAATGAGACCTCGGAGGGGGGTTATATTACACCAGTAGATCTCAGCGCTATCTCTCAAGCCGTTTATTGGCAGGGTTACTTCGGAGAGGTTATTGTTAGTGGAACGGGAACTTCGAATACCGCTATAGCAAAAGGTGGCAATCTAACCGAGCTGAATTTATACTTTACTTCCAACTGCAGTGTTGCTTCCCTAAGTGGGGAGATATATACAACTACGGCCAGCTCTGTGCAATGGTCAAGCATTGTTGCGGGAACCACTGCGCAGGTTGATTCCTATCTGGGTTTAAATTCAAGTGATCCAGAGTCTGGAACCAATACCTTTACAATAAATCTGAACTATAATGTAAGCGGTAATCTAATAAACGCACCGGCCACATATACCTTTGTAAATAGCTCTCCGTCCAATGTCTTTGATACTGGAGTGCTTAATGATACAATAAGTCTAGTATACGTTACCAGTGTACAAACAGATCAAGTAGGGTTTGAATCAAACACACACGACTTCCAACTCATTGTACCGGTACTTCTAAGTTCCACCCCGACCTATTATTTCAGTGCCGAGCTGGATATTGCTTGTGCACCCGTTGACTTTACCCTGAACTCCTCAGATATTATATTCTCTGACAACTCACCTACTGCCGGTGATAACATTGTAATAACCGCAACCATACACAATACGGAGAATGGGAGCTACAGTAATTTCGATGTTTCCCTACTGGTAGATAATGTAACTCAGAGCACTAATCAACTTTCAATAAGTGGAAATTCGACCAATACCACTCAGTTTTCCTGGATGGCAGTGGTTGGAACCCATGACATAACTATCAGAGTAGACCCCTCTGATAATGTTGTTGAGACAAATGAATCAAATAACAATGCTTCTAAACAAATTACGGTTTCAAGTCCGTCGCCCCCACCCCCGGGGGACAAGTACATGAGCATATATACGGAGGGAAATTGCGTGGGCGAGCTTATTTTAATCACGGTTATAGATGAAGACAATAACCCTGTATCGGGAGCGGATATAGATATATTCTTTAACGGCTCAAAAATAGAGGATCTATCGACAAATACCGGGGGAGAAACATCCTTTGTTCCAGCCGAAGAAGGGGTTTACACAATATATGCTTCGAAATCTGGATACTATGATGAACAAAAGAATCTGAATGTGATCGTTTGTGAAACCTGCCTTGATGGAATCAAGAATCAGGATGAGACCGATGTAGATTGTGGTGGCTCATGCCCACTCTGTGATGATGGAAAGAACTGCTCTGTGGATTCTGATTGCATAAACGGATGGTGTTATAATGGAACATGTAAAACCTCCACCTGTAACGACGCTATTAAGGGTCCTGGAGAAGGGGGGATTGATTGCGGGGGTCCATGCCCTCCTTGTGAATCTTGCAATGATAGTATCAAGAATCAGGATGAAACGGATACAGATTGCGGAGGTAGTATCTGTTCAAAATGTGCGGATGGGAAGAACTGTTCCGTAGATTCTGACTGTATAATCGGTTGGTGCTTCTTAGGTGTTTGCACCTCTCCCTCCTGTTTTGATGGAGTTCAAAATCAGAACGAGACAAGTATCGATTGCGGAGGATTGTGTCCGCCATGTACGGATGGAGAACCCTGTCTGGTGGATTCTGATTGCATATCCGGATGGTGCTATAATGGAACATGTATGGTCCCCACTTGCTTTGATGGTGTCCAGAACCAGAATGAGACGGGAATAGATTGTGGAGGACCCTGTTTGGCATGTCACTGCTTCAATGGCGTTCAGGATGGAGATGAAATTGGAATAGATTGTGGTGGTTCATGTCCGCTGTGTGGCTGTTTTAACGAAGTGAAGAACGGGAATGAAACGGATGTAGATTGCGGGGGCGGTTGTCCTCCCTGTTCAGATGGAAAGTACTGTCTGGTAGATTCTGATTGCATGCGTGGATGGTGCTACAATGGCACGTGTAAAATACCAACCTGTGATGATGGTATCAAAGGCCCGGGAGAGGAAGGAATAGATTGTGGAGGACCCTGTTTGCCCTGTCACTGCTTTGACGGTATCCTTAATAACGATGAGGGGGGAATTGATTGTGGCGGTGAATGTCCTCCCTGTAGGCTGATCAGAATAATAACAAATGAAACGGAAACGGGCGAAATGATTACCTATGTTTATAACGCAACGAGTCTCTGTCTTAATAATAAAACGGATAAAGGAGAAACGGATGTGGATTGCGGCGGGCACTGCCCTCCGTGTGAGAGTGAAATGAAGTGCTTGGATAATGAGGACTGCTTAAGTGGTTTCTGTTATGAAGGAATATGCAGACTTTCAACCTGTTCAGATGGAATAAAGGGTCCGAAAGAGGAGAAGATAGACTGCGGAGGTCCTTGCAGGGGCTGTTCGTACATAAAGGTTGAGAGTAAATGCTACCTTGGGGAAAATCTAACAATTATATTAATAAACCCTTGGACCGGTCTAATTTTGATAATAAAAGATCCCAATGGGAAAACTACAGAGTATAACATAACTCAGGTGGGACTGAAACCCTACACGGTGATACATTATACGCCCAAGGGTGTTGGTTTACATCTACTGGAGCTGGTTGATTATGATAGGAGATATGTTAATGTCAAGAAGAAGCCATTAATTCCAATCTTGGAAGAAATACCGGAAGAAATTAAAAGTTTATTTGTTCCATTAATCATTATTACCCTATCCATTATCTGGTGGAGAAGGAGAAGAACCAAGGTTGTTGTGGATGAATCGGCAATTCATAAATTTGTAAAGGAGGATCTGCTATACTGGGAATTGATTAAGAAGTATAAGAGGGTTTATACTGCGGCAGAGATAGAAAAAGAGCGCCTGAAGATCAAAGAGCTGATTTTTATCGAGCTGAGTGAGTCTGAACTGGATCAGGCAGAGGACCTATCGGATAGGTATGGGATTTTACTCGATGAGGCAAAATCATTAGTACTCTGTAAGAAATTGAGGGCCAAGAAATTCATAACTGGGGTGGAGTTTCCCGAAGAAATTGAGGACAAATTTGAAGGCACGAAGATCATTACAGTAGAGGCTGAATTCAGGCTGATGGGATTATAGAAAATTATAGAACCCGGCTCATCTCCCCCTCTAACAAAGCAATCTCCTTCTCGCTGAGCGCTCGTGGATTGATCGGTATTATCAGTCTTGAGTCGTGTACACCTACCTTATCCTTTATGCCCTGTACAAACCTTAAAATCTGTTCAAAGTTTGCATGACTGATAAGATATTCTAAACCATCTAAGAGAATCACGTTTTTTTCGTTCTTTTTCATATAATCGCTTATAAACGCAAACAATTGGTCTGGTTCCGGCGAAATTGACTTCTTATCGGTTAGTGAGTCAGTTAACCAGTAAATTGATGCTTTTTCAAGTTTAGATCTCCCTTCAATTTGCTCCGGATTCGTTCTGGATATGTATAAGCCTTTACAGCCGGTATTAACTTCATTGAGAAACAGAGTAAAACTTCTCTCTGGCTTATATTCCTTTACCAGGTAGGTATGACCAGATTCTAATTCCTTCAATTCCCCCCCTACCTCAGTCTCAACATATCCCTCTTTTCGTTCCATGAGCATTTCCGCCATCTTGATCAGATCGCTGACATCCTTGGTAAGGGGGGTGCTTATCCTTATGGAGGATGCTCCCTCCAGGGAGATTTTTAACTTTCCCAATAATGATAGGAAGAATTGAAGCAGATATAGAATTCCGAATAACAGCAATACCAATAACAACATATTAGTTAAAGTCTCAGTGGGGATGGCAGATACAATGGTAGAGATCTCGGGTACGTTTTTTTCCAGGAAGGAAAATAAGGTATCTATTGTTTCCTTAGATTCTGCATAATTGATGTATCCATAGATCGAAATTGCAAGCAGGATTAATGACCTAAACAGCTTTCTCCAGGAGATATAAACGTGATGTTCCAGGTTAATTATATTTTTATATGCTATGGGTATGAACGACTTGGGAAATTTCCTGAGAAAGACAAGTCGTTTATTCGTTGCTACGACCCTATAAAAACCAATTACAAACTCGGATATCGGTTCTTCATCTCTAGTCAGATACTTTTCATATTTTGATCTGAGGTGCTCTTTTTTTTGTTTTTCCATAGTATCCCGATCAGATTTATAAGGATTAAGTATATATATGCTATAACTAAATAAGTAAATATTTATAATTTATTACATTTTTCGAGTGTATAAAATGCGATATGTATCTATCTCACAGTCTGAGCTACAGGAAGTTAAGAGGTTCCACGAGTCTATACTGTCAAAGTCAAGCGGTGGCTTATTCTACTCAATTGGGCGAAAATTTGGTGAGAATATAGTCAAAGAAATCCAAGATCGCGACAGATTCTTTGAGGGGACAGCCAGGATATTAAAGGAGAGAAACGTTGTAGAAGACATATCTTTTGATGAAAAAACCGTAACTGTGAAGGGTTCCATAGAGGTCGGAAGAGCCGATCATCCCACGTGTGATATACTTAGGGGGATAGTACTGGCTCTGTACAGAGCGTATTATGGCAAAAAAGTATACTGTGAAGAAATCCAATGTGAGAGTACCGGAGCGGATAAATGTATATTCGAAATGAGGGAGGAGGTAATCTGAATGGAAAGAGTGGAATCCGGCATACCGGGATTGGATAAGATGATTCAGGGCGGCTTTCCTTTTCCATCAATAGCTCTTGTGGGGGGGGAACCCGGAACGGGTAAAACAACACTGGCGTTACAGAGCCTTTTTTATGGTGCAGAAAAAGGAGAACAGGGTTTGTATATCACGGCGGTGTCTGAACCAACTTGGGTTATTCAGAAATTCCTTGGGGAGTTTGGTTTTTATTCACAGAAGATAGTTGAAACGGAGAAGATTATTTTTGTTGATGTTGATGGCGCCGTATCAGAAGATCCAGAAAAAATCATGGATATCCTCAAAAAAAATGTTGAGAAGTACGAACCAAAAAGAGTGGTCATAGATCCAATTACTGCAATAAAGGACGCATTGGGTGATGTAATCACATACAGAAAATTTCTGCATGATCTGATGATCTATATGAAGACACAGGGGTGTGTAACTCTTTTAACTACCGAATATGGCTATTCAAATGTTCCAAGGTCTGTAGATGCCTACATGGTCGATGCATTGGTAATCCTTTCCTATTTGGAAATCGAGAATGCCAGAAAGAAATATCTGGAGGTTCTGAAAATGAGGGGAACAAAGCATCTAACTGGTAGAAGATCATTGGTTATCTCGGATGAAGGGCTTCGAGTTCAACCAGAGCTGAGATAAATATGCTTCGGTTATGACCGAAGCAAATAGAAAATAAAAATCTAAGGTTTTTAATTCCTTCTCTCTGTTTGTAAACAAAGCCCCCTCGCTATCGGGATAGAATTTTTCCTTCATTTTATATAATATAGATTTGTATTAATACAGATTTGTATTAATAGTATAAAACGGTTTGTCATTTTATCATCGATCAAAGGCGATGAGTCTAAACTAACGGTTTAATTATCTCCCTAACCCCTTTCAATCCAGTAACCCCTTCAGGTCCTTCCAGAATATCTTCGTATCCTTCTTCATCAATTCCTCATAGTGTCCGGACATATGTTCAAACACCTTCCTCATCTTCCTGACTTCCTGCAATTCTATCAGAATCAGTGCCAGAATAACTCCAATATTCGCCATCAACAGAATCCACACCAGGTTTAATATTTTGAAAATACTTACCATGGACACTATTCGATTACTGCCCCATATGGTCATTGACTGGGTTTCGATAACCTTGGTCATACTCTCTTCAGTAGCTTAAAGTAGTTATCCCGATTTAATCCAGCTACACGGAGATTGTTTAAGATTAATTACGGGTCTTTTCACTCCCTCTTTTGTGTATACCAGGTGAAATTACGAGGTCATGTTCTCCCCTCGCAATTTTTTGCGACGGAGGAAGGCGACGTCGCAAAATCACCCCTCTGCCTTACCAACATGAATCCCGCTAATTCGAATACTCTCCCAAGCTTTTTGTAAGGTATCGGTGTAATTCTGGGCAATTTTACGCTCCTAAGGATCTGGTCAGCTTCATTTTTTCAGTAGAAATAAGAGGGGGAGGGCTCCATTCCTCATGTTTTTTATCTACGGGCATGTATCCTGCCTCGGATAGAATATCCTCCAGTGTCCCCATTCGCTCTGTTTCATCTAATAAGATATCTACAGCTTCCCTCAGGTTCTTTCTAGCCTCGTCGATTTTGTATCCACAACTAGATACATCCAATTCGGGACAGTACGCCACGTACATACCCTTTTCCTTAAAGACAAGCCCAGTAAAAGAAATCTTTATCATGTTAATAGAGGTATAGATTCAAAAATAAAAAAGAAATTCATCCTTGTTTTTCATAATCTTCTCTTCAATATGGGTTTTAGATCATATAATTCAGGTATCTGAAACCGGAAAAGCCAGAGGGCTCTACAAAGAGAAAGGAATAGAAGTCTGGACTCTGGAAAGAATAGCAGCTCTGTCCAAGACAAGGGTCTAATCTCGTTTTTATTCTTCCCGTATTCCGTGGTTCACTTCTTCAATAATCTCCTTCAGTTCCTCCAGTTCCTTTTAGAATATCTTGGTGTCTTTTTTCATCAAATGGCGGTCATAGCTTATTCTGGCTCCTCGACCTTGATAATCCCCTCAAAGGTCGTAGATGATGCTACGGCAACAGACAAATGAATAGAATCTGGGATCTGCAGAGAACAAATCAGGAGTGAATTAAGGCTGGTCTGCCTGGGATAACAGTTCCTGTAGTTCCTTCTAGAAGACTTCTTTTTTTCAGGATTTCTGGGAGTGGTTTTTGTTTTATTGGTTCTGTAATAACCACTTCCACAATGGCTTATAGATTATTTTTTTCTCTTGGATTTTTTCTTCCCCACCAAAATCCTCTGTAATTATTGTGCCCTCATTCATATCAAATACCTTCATGGCTTTCAGCAGGCTTTTCAATTCCCTCTCTTTCGTCTTTTGGTCCGAGATGTCCCAGCATACCTGAATTAATTCCTTTATATTCAGGTCTTCTTTCAGGAGGAAATCAACCTCTCTCTGTTGGGAGTTCTTCCAGTAGAATATTTCGATGTTCCTTGATTTCATCCTCTTTCTTAGCAATTCCAGGAAAACGAGGTTTTCAGCAATCTTCCCGAAGCCTTCCATGAATCTGAAGCCTACGGCATTTGATAGGCCTGTGTCGATGGAATAAACCTTTCTTGGGGAGTTTTCCTGTTCTTTTACGGAGAAGGAGAATCTGTTTAGGAAGAATGTCAGCCGGGAAATTTCCAGATATCTGGAATATCTGCTTATGGTTTCAACTGGAATCTTCAGGAATCTTGAAATAGAGTTGAAGGTGTGTGGGGAGGAGATATTTGTGAGATAGTACTTTGCCAGGACTTCTATTTTTTCCGGGTTTCTTATCTTGAAACGCTCTACAACATCCTTACCTATTATGTCGTCAAAGTACTTCCAGAGGATCTCTTTTTTATATGCTATCTCTTTTGTTAGTGTGATCTCCGGGAATCCGCCGAATTCTAGGTACTCCCTGAATAGTGGTCTTATCTTACCGGCATTGAATATGATATCCTTTTCGCTTTCTATCTCTATCCCTCTGAATTTTAGAAATTCCCTGAAGCTTAGTGGGAATATTTCAAGTTCTAGTGTTCTACCTGTGAGTAGTGTGGAGAGTTCTTTACTCATTAGTTTGGAGGATGATCCGGTGATAACAATATTTGCCTCTCTTTTCTCATTTAAACTTCTTACGAATCTCTCCCATTCTTCAAGTTTTTGCACTTCGTCGAGGAAGAGGTATGGCTTATTTTCTGGGTTTATTATTTCTCGGTAGGACTCATAGGCTTTATTCAGAAATTCCAGGTCTAACTTTAGCCATCTTCTTTCCTCGAGATTCACTATTAATGTATTTTCTCTTTTGTTATCCTCCATCAATTTTTTAACAACCTGTCTCAGGATTGTGGATTTTCCGGATCTCCTTATCCCTATTACACTAACGACCTTATTTAATCTCAATTTATCTAGAATCTCTTTAACGTAATCCTCTCGGAGTATGCCTGTTTCTCTGTCGTCTTTCCAGAAGTTCCATTCCGTTAGTATCTCTATTATCTCTGATTTGTCCATCTTATGTGATAAATTATTTAGACTTTGTCATTTATATATGAAGAATTAGGATATATGTTATCCAGACGGTGCCGCGCTCATATATAATCTGAAGCAGTAATCCCTGCCAGACCTGTCCCGTAGTTAATGATCCTCAAGCAGCCACTTCCACAACGGGCTGAACCCTATCAATCTGTTGTGTTGTCTGGAGCAGGGAGATCGGGGGTGGGGGGTGTCGTTAGTCTGGTTTTTTTGTGTGGTGGTTTAGGGTCAGGCTTGTTTTTCTTGTGTGTTGTGGTTCACTTCCCCAATAATCTCCTTCAACCCCTCCAGCTCCTTTTAGAATATCTTCGTATCCTTTTTCATCAGTTCCTCATAGTATCCGAACATATGCTCAAACGCCTTCCTCATCTTCCTGACTTCCCGCAGCTCTATCAGAACCAGTATCAGTGCCAGAATAACCCCCATATTCGCCATCAACAGAATCCACACCAGGTTT
This sequence comes from Candidatus Altarchaeota archaeon, assembly GCA_030633595.1. Classification (GTDB taxonomy): domain Archaea; phylum Altiarchaeota; class Altiarchaeia; order IMC4; family QMZM01; genus QMZJ01. Next base: position 4,231 of record DAOVSE010000028.1, on the reverse strand, counting down.
ATCTCGTAGTTAAATATGTACATTTTTTTGAATCTCAATTCATGAATATGGGTTCAGAAATTGTCTACGGGGAAGTTCAAGATCTCGATATGGGGAAATTTAGGTGAGACTGACCACCTACCCAGATCTCTTTTAACCCTACTAGATTTTCCAATATCTCTGTTTCCCCTCTACTACCTCATCCCCCCCTAACCCCCTGCACAGAAATAAACATAATCAACGCTAAATGGATTTTTAAATAATGAAATAGAAAATAATATGGGATGGGATTATTAGATGACATAAAGAAGTCTGTATCCGAGAAAAGTTATAACATCAGCTCCCATGCAAGAAAAGAAATGAGTCCGATGGAGGATGATATATCCGAAAAAGAGCTGACAGAAGCGATCTTGGATGGGGGAGTGATTGAGGATTACTCAAACGACAAACCATTTCCGAGTTGTTTAATCTTTGGAAAAAGTAGGAATGGAAGACCCATACATGTTGTTTGCGCATATTCAAAAGAGGACAATATTACCATAATCATAACAACCTATGAACCAGATCCAAGTAGATGGATTAAATACAAAAAAAGGATTTAAAATGATTTCAAGGTGTGCAATTTGTGGTGGAAAGGTAATGGAAAAGAAGGTCAGTGAAGAAATAAAGGTAGGGAATGATTTTGTAATAGTGGAGGGAATTAATGTCGGGGTATGCATGGATTGTGGAGAGCGGTACTACCCCCCCGGAGTAGTAGATAAGCTCAGATCTATTGAGAAAAACCTATTGAAGAGAGAAGAACGCAAAAAGTTGGCTGTTATTGGAAATGCATACAGGCTGAGCTATCCTTCTTTTGCTTAAAAGAATAGAAATCCGGAATCTGCAGAGAATAAACAGAGAGAGAACCAGAGCAGGTCTGTCCAAGATACGGGTCTAATCTCGTTTTTATTCTTCCCGTATTCCGTGGTTCACTTCCCCTATAATCTCCTTCAGTTCATCCAGCGCCTTCCAGAATAGTCCGAACATATACTCAAACGCCTTCCTCATCTTCCTGACTTCCCGCAACTCTATCAGAACCAGTATCAGCACCAGAACAACCCCAATATTTACATAATCGATGTATTTAAATATAATCAAAATCTAAATATTAATGGTGATCATATGGGTACAATAACCGTAAATGTCGATGATGACGTTGAACGAAGGTTCAGGAAGGTAGCGGATATAACCTATCACAAAAAGAAGGGTTATCTGGGTAGGGCCATCACTGAAGCAATGACATACTGGATCTATGAAAAGAAGCAAAGAGAGATCTCAGAGAAGCAACTAAAACTTCTCGAAAAGGGATTCAACTTCGGAAGGAAATTGTACGGGGCACGGGAGGATCTCTATGAAAGATAGGCTCTGTTTACTCGATACAAATATCCTGGTTTATGCATATGATACGAGCGAAATCGATAGCGGAAAACATGAGATATGCAAGGATTTAATTGCTAAATGCTGGAGTCTGGATAACGAATTTGCAATATCCCTGCAAAATCTTTCTGAATTTTATGTAATAACTACGAAGAAAATAGAAAATCCAATATCGACAAAAGATGCTAAAAATATTATAGAAGGCATTCTCAGTTTTAAGGGCTGGAAAAAAATCAATTTTACTGCAAATACAATTCTATCTGCGATAGATACAAGTAGTAGCTATAAGATCCATTATTGGGATGCTCTACTTGCTACAACGATGAGGGAAAATAATATTCTATGCATATACACTGAAAATGAGCGCGATTTCAAAAAGATTCCCTGGCTGGAGGTAGTGAATCCCCTAAGTTCTCATTTCTGATCTTCTCCAGTTTTAAATCAGAGAGCTCTGCGGTAAAGAGGGAATCGAAATCCAGGATCTGGAAAGAATAGCAGCTCTGTCCAAGATAAGGGTCTGATCTCGTCTTTATTCTTCCCGTATTCCGTGGTTCACTTCCCCTATAATCTCCTTCAGTTTTTCGTTGAGGTTTTCGAAGGGTGAATCTATCAGGTACTGGTTGTCGAATTTTTCAAAGGTGACAGTTTACTTCAATTTTTCAAATAATTCCCCTTTAACCTTATCAAATCTCTGTAGTTCATCAATCATCAGATTTTTAAGGTCTATTTCCCACAAACCTTTCATCCTCTCAATTCTATTTCTCAACTCCGTGAGGTCTAATCTTAGGTCATAAAGGGCCAGCTTTTTGTCTATTAGGTTGGAGTCAAAAACAATATTTTTTCTTGTCAGTAAAAACCATAAATCATAAACATCTCTTGGTTTTTGTCTTGTCAGGATTGCTCTGACCTTTTCAGCCAGAATCTCCTTTTCCGGCATGGCAAAAACCTCAAAGGTTGGAATTTCCCTGTATAATGGCATAATGGATTCTTTCTTTGGCTCAAGCAGGACCTGTTCTTTCTTGCTTATATTCAGAGGGATAAAACATTGTGTTTCCTTCCCTCCCTTGTAGAGGGGTCCATTCAGCAATAATCTGATATTCATCCCCTTTTGGTATTCTTTAATCTCCTTTATTCTGCCTCTGATGTTAAGCAACATTAGGTCTGAGATCACCTTGTTAGTTATTTTCTTCGTATCTAATCTTTTTGTCAGGGTAAAGTCCAGATCCTCAGAGAATCTATTCAACTTGTAAACTTTGTAGAGACATGTCCCTCCTTTGAAGATGAGCTCCTTCCCAATATTAGAGTAAATGCTGAAGAGGATCAAATCCTGTAAATAATCCTTTTCTGTATCCCTCAGAGATAACCTCTTTAGTTGGGCAATATTCTCCAGTTCTTCATAACCCAGCATTTTTGATCACCCTCCATTTTTTGTCTTTTTTACCTTCTGCTATTAGAGCGTAATCTAATGGTATGTACTTGGAATCGAGAAGTTCTTTAAATCTATCGTAAGTATCTATGCCTAAGCTTTCAAGCAAAAAGCCAAATCTCTTTATTAAGGTTTTATTTTTGATTTTAATCAGATAATCAACAAGCAGGTTAACATTAATGGCTCGTATATTATCTTTTATGATATCGCCAATCTCTGAAAAAGAGATTTTTTTGAACAGGGCGGAATCTATTAAGGCCTTTTCTTTCTCCGCAATAAAAATATTAAAATCTCCATGTCTTTCTTTTCTGTAGCCAAAGAAATATTTTGGCTTTATTTTCGTGAATACTATCTTTGTATTATTGAAGATGATTTCCCTTTTCCTTCTTACCCTTGTCGTCATTACTGAAGTAACCTGGGGGAGCTGTTCTGTTAGGTTATAATAGCGTAAAGCCGACCAACATGAGATATAAGATGGCCAGATAATATTACTTGCCACTATCAGGGGATCTTTCTGTAGGGTGTACTTGTTCTTTTCGATTTCAAAGATAAGTTTGTCATTTTTCAGTCTGTAAATAACTAATTTAGCATAATCTCTATCCTTTTCTATGATTTCCCCCACTGTTTTCAGGGTGAAAACGGGGTATTTTTCTAATTCGTTTATCAAAACTATTCTCTTCATTTTACTTTTAACATACCATAGTTATCATAAATGATAACTATATGTAACCGAAAGTATAAATATATCTCGGTTTTTTCTCTCGCTTTCTCGTTGAATTATAGAGTATAGCCATACTTTATAATAACCAAGAAATTTACTTCGTAAATTTCTTGTGTTGGAATTCTAAGTGAAACCCCGCCACTACTGGAATTCAACTCTACAGGAGATTCCATCCGGGGTATTCCCTAGATATCCTGTAGATATCCTCTCCGAGAGTTGAGGACAAGCCGATTATTTTTCCCCTTTTTGATCCTCCTCACCACCTCACCAAGCAAATCATCACGAACAATCATGAAGTATCTCTACCCTTTTTTATACCCCCACACTTATTAATCTCAAAACCAACCTATATTTGTGACATAAAATGTACTCAATTGATCTCGATAAGAAAATCTATCGCCCCCTCCATAAGGTCTTAAAGGATATAAATCTCAGCGAGGGAGAGGCGCTCATTGATTTTTCCCTACTTACTGCTCTGTCTAAACTGAGCGAATTCGAGGATGAATGCAATATCTTCAGGGAGAGATATGGCATGAGCTTCAAAGACTTTGAAAAGGGGGTTTTGAAAGCGAAAAAAGAGAATTTCCAAGAATGGGACGATTACATGGAATGGAAATTCGTAAATATCGGAAGAGAGCACTGGAGTAAACGAGTTAAGGAACTGAAAGATGCTCTACAATCTTCTTAGG
>DAOVSE010000080.1 GCA_030633595.1 Candidatus Altarchaeota archaeon | reverse complement strand
TACACGGTGAGCAGTGCGGTGTAGGCTCCATAATGATAGCATACCTCCATGATGCAGACTGGGAAAAGGTAAAAAAGGCTCTGAAGACTGCAGGAGCACCAACAAATTCGAAGGAGTTAAAAATTGACGATGAATATATAATTAAAGCCCTGATGATGGCAAACAAGGTAAGAGATAGATATACAATCCTTAGAGATGGTTTATCCAGAGAAAAGGCCATTGAACTCGCAAAATCTACGGGGGTTATAGAATGAATGTCATAAGGGGATGGTTAAAAGAGAAAAAAGAAAAGCTTCACTTTACCCTGATAGATCCCGACAAGCAGAAACCAGAAAAGGCAGCTAAAATAGCGAGTATCTGCAGTTCTTATGGCACTGATGCGATAATGATAGGTGGCTCTACTTATAAAGGGGATGCTACTCCGGCTATTCAACAAACTATTGGTTTGATTAAAGGTGTTATCGATCTTCCAATAATTACATTTCCACACTCTCACACTTCCCTGACAGAAAATACTGATTATGTTTTTTTTATGAGTCTTTTGAATTCCAGAAATAGACGATTTTTAATAGAAGAACAGGTTCTTGGTTCATCGGTAGTACGGGATTTTGGGATACATCCGATTGCTATGGGTTATATCATTGTGAGTACAAGTAAAAAGAAAACTGCTGTCGAAAAACTCGCTGATCTGGACGTGATCAAAGACGATGACATAGATAAACTTCTGAGCTATGCATTAACTGCCCAATACTACGGAATGCACTGCATCTACCTGGAGGCCGGCTCCGGTGCTGAAAAACCGATTCCCAACGAGATGGTCATGGCGGTTCACGAAAATCTGAGCATTCCATTAATTATCGGTGGCGGGATCAGGGATGGGAAAACTGCACGGGACAAGGTAGAGCACGGCGCGGACGTCATTGTCACCGGTACTATCGCCGAGGAAAAACTGGATAAGGTAAAGGAGATCATAGAGGCGGTTAAGGGGTACAAGCTTTAATTATGCAGTAAGCTCTTTTGCAGTTTCCTCACTGACTTTTTGCTGCTCTTCGGTTGCTCCAACCCTGATTCCCCTTTTCTGTGCAATCCGGATTATATCGTGCACATTTTTATCCAGTAAATCCGCTGCCATACTGAGCGAGATTCGCCCCTTTTCATATAATCCCATTACATAGTCTTCTGCCCCCAAGTAGATCAATTGCCTTAACGCAGTTGCTTTATCTACATATTCTTCCTTACTTCTTAACTCTGCGAGCTCGATGAGTTTCTTTGGAACTCGCAAGGGGTATGCTACGGTTGTCATTTTAGATCACCTCGATATTCCTTTTTGCTTTTAGATAATTTGACTCTTTTATGTGGGGTTTAATTCTCTCTAATGCCGATAGACTCTCCTTTTTATCTAAAATTTTTAGTTCCGAAAGACGAACGATAAGATAAGATGGGATGATAAACGGTACATTGTTTCTGTAAAGCAAATTCAAAAATGCTTGATCGTCACTTACAATTGCCTTTGCGTTGATATTGAAGAATAGGTGAAGTGTTGACTTTTCACCTTCACCAAGAAATTCATACTCTCCTAATATTTTCTCGGCTTTGTTACTTCCTTTGACTTTAATGACCCTCAGTTTATTTTTTTCGACGAGATCTCCTATCTGGAAGGCATCTTCATATAGCCGATCTTTTCCTTCAATAACGGATTCTGTATGAACTCTATCCGAAATGAAGCAATTGAAGTTCTCTATGACTCTATTGACGATCCCAGATTTCGTTAGTTTGATTATACCATCTGAATCGAAAACTAGTTTAGTCATTATTATACATATCTATACATACGTATATAAATATAACCACAATTTCAATGTTGTAAGGCCCCAGATTTCCGAGGAAAAACTGAATAAGGTAAAGAAGATTATAAAGGCGGTTACTTAAGCCTGCAATTCTAATAAAGTATATGCATGAGACCAAGATTAGAGAGCCGATCATCTCCGTTTTAGGACACATAGATCATGGAAAGACAACACTTCTTGATTGGATCAGAGGTACTCTTATAGCTTCCAGAGAGGCAGGTGGGATCACCCAGCACATTGGAGCCACTGATGTTCCGTTTGAGACAATAAAGGAGATCTGCGGCCCATTGTTTGACAGATTAAAACTCAAAATAAAGATTAGAGGTTTACTGTTTATCGACACCCCCGGGCATGAGGCATTCACGAATCTGAGAAAGAGGGGCGGAGGTGTTGCAGATTTAGCAATATTAATGATTGATATCAATGAGGGATTGATGCCTCAAACAATTGAGGCTATACAGATTTTAAAGCAGAACAGGGTTCCTTTTGTCGTTGCAGCTAATAAGACAGATATAATTCACGGCTGGAATTCCAAGGAAAAGGTTGAAAATCAACAGCAATATGTGAAGGATGAATTCTACAAGAAATTCTATAAACTACTTTCTCAGTTGTCTGAACAGGGCTTTGATTCCGAGTTATTTTCGAATGTTCGCGACTTTACAAAGCAGATTGCAATCGTACCTATCTCTGCAAAGAACGGCGATGGAATTCCGGAGCTCTTGATAGTTTTGATGGGTCTGGCGCAACAGTACTTGACAAAGAGGTTGTCTATAAAGATAGATGCACCGGCCAAGGGAACTATCCTGGAGGTAAAAGAAGAAAGAGGATTGGGAACAACCATAGACGTTATTATCTATGACGGCATCATGAGAAAGGGAGACCAGATTGTTGTCGGCAGTAAGGAACCGATTTTAACGAAGGTCAAGGTATTGTTAAAACCGAAACCACTGGATGAGATTAGAAGCCCCAGAGACAGATTTGAGAACGTCCAGGAGGTTTTTGCCGCCTCTGGAGTTAAGATTTCCGCTCCAAATCTGGAGCATGCATTGGCTGGAGCCCCGGTTTATGTTGGTGGTCCTGAGATGATTGAAAGGATTAAGCGAGAGATCGAGGATATTGAGATCTACACAGATACAACCGGGGTTGTCTTGAGAGCAGACACTATCGGTTCTCTGGAAGCCCTGATAAATACATTAAAGGAAAATGATATTCCGATAAAGAAGGCAACCATCGGAAAGGTCTCAAATGCCGATGTAATAGAGGCCTCGGCAGTCAGCTTGGAAGATAGATTTCTTGGGGTAATTTTCGCATTTAATTCAGAGATACTGAAGGATGCAAAAACCTTAGCAAAAAACAGGAATGTGAAGATCTTCCAGGATAAAATCATATATAAATTACTGGAAGACTATGAGGGCTGGGTGGAGGCGGAGAAGGAAAGGAAGAGATTGGAAAAAGAAGGCAAGGTTGTCACACCGGCAAAAATAAGATTATTGCCGAAATGTGTATTCCGACAGAGTAAACCGGCAATTGTGGGCGTTGAAATTCTGGCAGGAACTATAGCTTCTGGTTGTAGATTAATGAGGGATGACGGCAAGGTGGTTGGAAGAATAAAGCAAATCCAGATGGAGAAAGAGACCATAAAATCGGCAACTACCGGAGAAAAGGTTGCGATAGCCATCGTGGGCGTAACCATGGGCAGACAGCTCAATGAAAATGATATTGCTTATACGTTTATCTCATCCGAGGACATGAAGCAGCTATCTGAAGAAGAACTGACAGAGGAGGAGTTAGCTGTCCTGAAGGAGATAAGAAGGATAAAGCGGGGTAAACCAATAGAATGACCGAATACGACTTCGAGATCGAAAAAATCCTGAAGGAGATCAAAGGAAGGAGGGCAAAGTTCGTTGGCTTGCAATTTCCTGAGGGCCTGAAGAAATACGCTTTGGAGATTGCAAGAGAAATCGAGGATAACTCCAAGGCAAGGGTGGTTATCTTTACGGACCCTGTATACGGGGCATGTGATACAAAGGAAAGGGAAGCGGAGCTTCTTGGTCTGGATCTGATGGTGCATTTTGGGCACACTAGTTTATTATTGGGTGATAAAAATTAAACTCAGTTTTCACGGCGCGGCAAGAGAGGTTGGGAGATCCTGTTTTTCTCTCGAATCCGGTGGTTTTTCGATAATGCTGGATTGCGGTGTTAAATTAAGAGAGAAGGATGGCTGTCCCCTGTTACCGGAACGTACGGATGCGCTTATTCTGTCTCATGCACACCTTGACCATTCGGGTATGGTCCCATTCCTCTACAGGGAGAACAATCCGCAGATCTATGCAACTGACCTTACCTTCGAGCTGTCTCACCTTCTGCAGAGGGACTCCGTAAAGATAAAGAGACTCAGGGCGGAGAAACAGATCTATTCTGATGATGATATCAACAACATGCTAAGTTCCGAGAACGTGATGGGCTATGGGAGCAGGAGAAACCTTACTGATGGGATCTCCTTCCAGTTGATGGACGCTGGTCACATTCCCGGGAGTTCATCAATCCTTCTGGAGATCGAGGGAAAGAGGATCTTCTATACCGGAGATATAAAAACGGCCGATACATGGCTTCAAAAGGGGGCAATGCTTCCAAAGGCAGATATCCTCATCACAGAGGCGACATATGGTAACAGGATCCATCCAAACAGGAAAGAACTGGAGAGGGAATTTTTAGCCCTGGTGGAGGAAACCCTTGAAAGGGGAGGCAATGCTGTCATCCCTGCATTTGCGGTCGGCAGGACTCAGGAGGTCTTGATGATCCTAAAGGACATCCCCTACCCGGTATACCTGGATGGGATGGGTCAGAAGGTGACCTCTATCTTTTTGCAGTATCCGAACTACATCAGAGATATAGGTCTGCTTCAACGAGTTGCTAACAATGCAACATGGATCGAGAATAATTCCGGAAGGAAGAGAGCGATGTCGGAACCCTCTGTGATAGTGACTACTGCCGGAATGGTTAGTGGGGGGCCTGTACTGCAGTATCTCCACCGGTTACATTCCGACAAAATGAGCTCTATCCTCCTTACTGGATATCAGGTCGAGGGAACCAACGGGAGGCTCTTAATGGAGAAGGGTTACGTAATCGATTCCTTTACCGACAGCAAGATCCCGATAAAAATGCAAAAGCACCAGTTCGACTTCTCATCCCATGCAGGGAGACATTCACTGGAGAGGATCGCAAAGGAGGTAAACCCGGAAAAAGCATTTGTCGTTCACGGCGACCCGGAGCCCTGCGAATCCCTTGGTGAATTCCTCTCCGGAATTTGCGAGGCACATGTGCCAGGTATTGGAGACACAATCAAATTATGACCGAGATCTAAACAACCCTGCCCCCCTGATATCTTCCCTCATAAAGCCTGGTTTTTCCATCCACCCTTTCAAATACTATCTGCGCAATCCTGGTTTTTTTCTCAAGTCTAAATTCAAACTCTGACAGATTTTTGAGACCAAATACCAAGGCTCCGGTATATCCCGGATCTACAAGGGCAGTAAACAAAGAACAGCCACATCTGAACAGGCTGGATCTGGGCAGAACCCTTGCTATTAGGTTTTCGGGCATGTTTACCCTCTCTATCGTTTCAATTAGGACGTATTCTCCCGACTTAAGGGAATACTCGTCAATTTGAATCTCCTCAACATCCGGTGTCTTTCTATCGGAAGCCCCCAAAAAACCACCTTCTTTTAGTCTGTAAATCCTTCCCAACCTGAGATCATAACCCGCACCCTCCAAACAATCCTCAC
>DAOVSE010000012.1 GCA_030633595.1 Candidatus Altarchaeota archaeon | reverse complement strand
TACCAGTACTCGTTTTTCATTATTTCACGCAGAACTGTGGTCGCATAGCTCCCTTTTAAAAGAGAGAATCTGATGGCTGCTTTTCTCTTTCCCTCGTTTAATTCGTCCTTACCTGTACTTACAACCTCGAAGCCTTTTATATACATAAAGCAGTCCCTATACATCCCCTTGGAGCTTAATTCCGGCATCTCCTCTATTTTGAAGTTCTTCTGGGAAATTTCTTTTTCCTTGAGAATCCTCGCTGTGATCTCATCCAACTCAATTTCTGAACCTGCAAGGGGGAGCTTTTCCACTTCGATTTCTTTTCGCATGTACTCACTCAATGTCTTATTAAAAATATAAGCCTGATAGGCGTGGACGAACATCCACCTCAATTTCTTGGGTAATTCTCTCAATGCACCGATATAATCCGTCGGATTTTTAGCCAGATGATTCAGCATAGAGCTCTCATATCCAAGGTGCTTTGGAAATCTCTTCAGGGCCTCTTTGAAATCCTCCGTCTCTGATAGAACTCTCCTGGCCTCCCTGCTTTCCTCGCTTTCTTTCTCATAGACCGCCGAAAGATAAACCATAACGGCTCTCTTGAAGTCCCTCCTCAATATCCACTCCCCAACCTGATGCGTTATCGGCCTCACGGTTCCGAAGCGCTGCACGCCGAAGAAATTCGGTATTCCGGAGTCGAGCTCATCCATTACTAAATTTATTCGTTTGTCTATTGAATTCTCTAATAGGTCAATTTTTCTGACAGTTACTATAAATCTGTTACCCCAGAGGTCGCCTAGGTTTATCCTTTCATCTGCATAGCTGAAATCCCTCAGGGTTATGTCCTTCAGTCGTATCTTCTGCAACCCTTCAACTTTCGTATCCCAGACAGAAACCCTCTGTGTTGTCAAAGCCCTTTTATCCTTGGTTCCGGCGAAGCCAAATCTCTTCCTGCTTACATTCAATCTGTTCGAGATAACCTTTAATGCACGTATCGTATCCCAGTTGTACTTCTGCAATGTAAAATGCAGGTATTCCCCCAGCTCTCCCTTATTAAATCCGATATCCTTGTCAACTTCCAAAGGCTTTTCATCGGGGGTTACCTCCTCAACAACAAAGTCCTCCGGAACTTGCTTAATTTTTCCGCCAATCCCCTCTGTATCTGACTTATAGAGCTCCATTCCTACCGAGTGTTCCAGCTCCGGTGGTTTTATTTTCATGTCTTAACTAATTATCATTATGGCAAATTTAACCGATCTCCAGAAGCAGGTCTCAGAATATGATAAAAAATACGGCTGGGACAAGGACAAAGCCTCGCATATAGCCTTGCATATGAGTGAAGAACTCGGAGAAATATCCAGAAGGATTCTGCGCTTTGATGGGTACAAGATAGAGAAATTCGATAAGAAGGAGCTTGCAGAGGAATTGACGGATCTTTTATATCTGACCCTAAAACTGGCGAACAAATTCGACATAGATCTAAAAGGGGAGTGGAACTCCATGTGGGACAGATACGAGAAAAAGACGAGCAGGAAGTGATCGATTTAAATGCTTCGATTACTATTTGTCTAACAAATTGATAAACCCGATTTAGTGAGGAATCTCTTTGGGGAAGATCTTTATTAACTGAAAACCGTTGGCTTCAGCCGACGGATATTTATATCTGGAATCTGATATGACCTACGGTATGGAGAAAAAAATACTTAATTTCACGGTTTTGATTGAACAGGATGAGGGTGGGATATATGTGGCTACAGTGCCTGATATTCCGGGGTGCTATACTCAGGGAAAAACCATAACTCAGGTTCTAGATAGAATCAAAGAGGCAATTGATGCATGTCTGGAGGCAGAAAAGATAGAGATTCATCCAATGAAATTTGTTGGAGTGCAGCGAGTTGAGGTAATGGCATGAGCAAACTTGTGCCTGTTTCTGGCAGGGATTTATGCAAACTTCTTGAGAACTTAGGCTTTCAAAGGGTTCATAAAAAAGGCAGTCACGTAAGATACATTCATTCAGACGGCAGAAGAACCGTAGTTCCTGTGCACGGTAATGAGAAATTAAGTAAGGGTCTCCTGAGAGAAATCTAAAACAAATAAAGCTTAGCAGAGAAAAATATGAAGAACTAAGAAGATAGCTATAACTCCTTTTCTTAGAAATTATTTCAACAAAATTGCCTTTTGTGAACTCCTTTTCTTTTAGAACTCAACACTAACAAGGAATGGAACTCCATGTGGGGGCGATACGAGAAAAAGACGAGCAGGAAGTGATCACTCAATGACCCGTCTAACATTCTTGAAGTGAAGCTTTGAAACCATTGAAAGTATCTCCCCCGGAACATCCTCCGGTCTTGATTTTCTCAGATCCATATTAAATCTCCTATTTAGCTCATCAACCTGCTTCTCGAAGATGTACTTTGCAAGTATACTCGCCGTAGCAACTGGAATCTCTGACTCACCCCTGATTTTCTGGATTACCTTCACCCCGGTTTTATCCAGATCGCTAAGTCTGAATTCGGTCTTCTTGACATCAAATTTGTCTATTATGATCTTTAGGTTTTCGTATTCCAGTTCGGCAACAAGATCCTTTATCGCCCTAGCGTGGGCCCAAGCCATTAAATCGTTCAGTGTTTTCCCCTCTGCCTGAAATTTTCTGTAGCTCCTGTTGTATGTTTCCGGCATCAGTATGAGGGGCTTTCTTGTGAATTCTAGCCTGCGTAATTCACCCCCGAGTTTTAGCAATCTTTTCTTCGTTAGTTTTTTGCTGTCCATGACCCCCATTTTTCTCAGTTCAACAATCTCCCGGGGCTTTAGAGCGACACACTCCACAACAAGGGGACCGTACCATTCCCCCTTCCCGGCTTCATCCGTTCCGAGCACGTAGTCATAACTGTGATCAGTCTTTAGGATCTCGTCGATAATTTTTCCCGTCTCCGGGTTTTCATCATAAACCAGCTTCCCGGATTTGTAGAGTATAATCCCACCTACCCTGAAGAGCTCATGTTCGCTCTTTACGGGGATCTTTTGCAATCTATTTTCCTTTATAAGGCCCTTCAGTCTCTCTATCTCACCTTCCTGCAGTTTAATGGAATGAGGCATATTACATTAAATATTACCTACCAATCATATAATATCTTATCAAAAATGAACCCAAGAATAGATCCGTGGGGTATCGAGGATATAAAAAATTACAAGAACCTCTTTGATGAATTTGGTATTGAGTCATTTGAAAAATTCAGAAAAAGCCTCTTTGAGAACAGGTATATTCGAAGGGGAATTATCTTCGGGCACAGGGATTTCGATAAGATAATGAATGCGATTCAGAAGAGAGAGAGCTTTGTAATGATGACCGGTCTGATGCCCTCCGGGAAGTTTCATTTCGGCCACAAAATGGTCGCGGATCAGATCATCTTTTACCAGGGGCTTGGAGCTGAGATCTTTCTATGCAGTGCAGATCTCGAGGCTTATCTGGTCAGGGGCATGGATCTCAAAACGTCGAGAAATATTGCCGTAGAGGAATACCTGACAAATTATGTAGCTTTAGGGCTCAAGGAAAAGAATCTGAGATTCTGGTTTCAAACCGACTACGTTACTCCATATTATCGCCTGAGGGACATGTTATCGAGAAAGGTAACCTTCAATGAATTGAATGGAATTTACGGTGATATGGCTCCCAGAAAGATATTTTCGGTAATAACTCAGGCTGCCGATATCCTGCATCCACAATTGGACGAATTCGGGGGTCCGAGACCAACCGTTGTTCCCGTAGGGGCGGACCAGGACCCACATCTGAGATTAACAAGGGACCTTGCATCGAGATTCCAGACAGAGTTTCGCTTTATTCTACCATCATCAACATATCATAAATTCATGGGTGGTCTACAGGGCGGGAAGATGAGCTCCTCTGATCCGAAGTCTTATATCGCATTGACAGATGATCCAAAGGACGCGATAAAAAAGATAATGAACTCGAAAACGGGCGGCAGGGCTACGGTAAACGAACAGAGAAAGAAAGGCGGAATTCCGGAGGGGTGCATGATCTATGATCTCTTCCTCTATCACCTGATTGATGATGATCGGGAATTGAAAAAAATATACGAGGATTGCACCTCTGGAAAGAGAATATGCGGAGAGTGCAAGGCAATATGTGCGGAAGTAACGGTCGATTTCCTCAGGAAGCATCAGGAGAGGAGGGAAAAAGCCAGGGACGTCGTTGATGGAATCTTGAAGGGGTGAATTAGAATGAAAATATACGAAGTACTAATAAACATAATCTGTGGCGAATACGGCTTTTGGATAGACGATTATTTGTTTGTAGAAATATGAAAGAAGCGTGGAGAAAAGCAGAGGAATGTGTTAAAGAGGAAAATTCGCTTTATCCTGGAGAGACATATTATAAACTGAGCAGCATACAGGAATTCGGTTTTGTTGATGGGTATGATGTGGATTATAAGTTGAGGAGAATTTCCAGATGAAGAATTCGAAGAAAGAGAGATGGAAATTCCCAATGATTTTGTAGATATACAGAAGATGATTACTATGAATGGCTGAAAGACAACTACGAGAGCCTCTTCAATCACGGAATCCCGACTGGGATTGTATTAGAGAAAAAGTTATGAATGCAAAATAAACCGTGAAAATCAGGATAAGGAAATGCACTCAGGGGGATCTGGGGAAAGTTGTTGATATTGAAAGGAGATCTTTTAAATGTCCCTATACTGAATCTGTCTTCCTTTATCACTTATTGATGAACCCTGATGGATTTCTGGTTGCCCAAAAAGATGGAGTGGTTGTTGGTTATGTTATCGGCATAGCAATGGGGAGAAAGGGCGTTGTTATTTCATTAGCTGTTTCACCAGAATTTAGAAGAAAAGGCATCGGAAGTAGATTAATTAATGAAATTTTAGATTGCTTGAAATCTACGGAAGAGGTGGATGTGCAGGTCAGAATAGGTAATAGATCTGCCTTAAAATTTTATCAAAGCGTAGGGTTTAAAAAGGAGGGTATCATTAAAAATTACTACTCGGATGGCGAGGATGCGATAATTATGAGATTTAAGCGAATCATCTCGTGATGTCTCTCTTCATCCTCTCGTATTCTTCTCTTGTTATCTCCCCCTTCACGTATCTCAGCTTGAGAATTTTCAGTAGATCTACATCAGTACTTTCTCTCTTAGTTTCCATCCTGGGAATTCTATATTTTCTGGACTCATCTCCATCCATGCCCTCGAACCTGCCGTCTATGCCTTTATGTATCGTGCTGGAGATGCCGGGGGCTTCTTCGTTGGGTATTGCTCTCAATATCAGATCATGGGAGAGGAATCTCATCTTTACTTCGACGGTTGAGTTAAGTATGCCCCTGTGAACGGTTACGTTCCCCATATCGGAGTACCTGAAATCCTTGTTGCTGGCGGCAAACCCAAAGAGCTTTGGTCTCCTTATCATTACTCGCTCAGTGGTTACTATAATTGAGTCGGGTGTGATCAGTTGTTCTATCCTTGCCTGTCTGACCGAATGGAGAACCTTTTCCCCTGGGATGAGCTCTTTTTTGACCTTCTCTGGCACATCAATTTTCTTGCCGCGAAAAAAGCTTTTAATGCTCATTTTATTAATATACTGTTTAGTATAGATATAAATATTTACCTTAAAACGATCCTGAAAATTCGACCTACGGGAAATTTGGAAGGAACGGTAAAAGCACCACCAAGTAAAAGCTACACACACAACCTTTTTCTTTATAAAGGAAAAACGTTGACGAAAAAGAAAGGAATTTCCTTCGGAAATTCAGCTAATTTGCAATCAACAACAGAAGATGAACATAACAATTAAACATTCTGAAAAATTACAGGGCACAGTAACCGCACCACCGAGCAAAAGCTACACTCATAGGGCCATAATTATCGCGTCTCTCGCCGATGGAAAATCCATCATAAATAATGCCTTAATATCTGCGGATACCATGGCGAGTGTAAATGCCTGCAGGGCTGTCGGTGCGGATATTGAGGTTAGAGGTGATACAATTATTGTTGACGGTGTTAAAGGAAGTCCGACCTTACCTGAGAAAACAATAGATGTTGAAAATTCCGGAACCACTATCAGAATTATGACGGCGGTTGCAGGTTTGTGCCACGGAAAGGTTACCCTGACGGGTGATGAGTCAATTCGAAATAGACCTATGCAGTCCATACTTAACGCCTTGGAAGAACTGGGTGCGAGAACCAGCTCCATGAATGGAAAACCACCGGTAATGGTTGAAGGTCCATCAAGTGGGGGCCCGTGCAAGATTGCCGGAGATGTAAGCTCTCAGTTTATATCAGGGTTATTGATCGCGGCACCGTGCATGGCCGAGGACACACAGATTCTTATAACGACGGAGCCAAAGTCGAGGCCCTACATCGATCTAACCCTGGATGTGATGGAAGAATTCGGCGCAACGGCCAAATTGTATGAGAACAAATTTTACATTCGTGGAGATCAAGAATATAAAGCCAAAGATTATGGGATAGAAGGGGATTATTCTTCAGGCGCTTTTATACTTGCTGCAGCATCTTTACTTGAGTCTGATGTTACCGTAAAAAACTTATTCATGGAATCAAAACAAGGGGATAGAGAAATCATTAGTATCTTAAAGAAAATGGGCGTCGATTTAAAGATTAACAGAAATGAAATAAGAATCTTGGGGAATGGAATGCTAAAAGGAATTGAGCTGGACATGTCGGATATGCCGGATCTGGTTCCGATAGTGGCGGTTCTTGGCTCTGTTGCAAGGGGTAAAACCTTAATAAAGAATGTTGGGCATCTTCGTTATAAGGAATCCGACAGATTAAAGGCGATATCTGCGGAGCTAAGAAAAATGGGTGCAAGGATTAAAGAGAGAAAGGACGAACTGGAAATAGAGGGCATAGATTTCTTGAAGGGAACAAGGCTTCATGGGTGGAGTGATCACAGAATAGTAATGGCTCTGGCAGTGGCAGGGTTAAGGGCAAAGGGTGAGACAACAATAGACAATGCGGAGTCCATAGACATATCCTTCCCCGATTTTGTAGATGTGATGAAAAAACTGGGCTCAAATATTAAGATTTATAGCTTATAGTTATGTACTATCCTGGGAAACATTGACAACCGAGTGATAGCTTGGAGAGAATGATGAAATGCGGCCACTGTAATATCGGTAATAAATATGTCTGCATAGACGGCCCAGTTTTCAGTTATGCCGAGATGAAGGATGCTCCGGAATTCAGGCTTTAATTTATTCTCTGTAAATAATCTAACATGTCGGATCTCTTTACAGTGTCTCTTGTATTTATCACAGGTTTAATCCTTCTCGGAAAGGGCTCGGACTTCTTCGTTGAAGCCGCAGCGAGAATTGCGAAGATCTTTGGTGTTTCTGAATTTATCATAGGTCTGACCCTGATTGCTATAGGAACGTCTCTTCCCGAGCTGGCTGCCGGTATAGTTGCCTCTCAGTCTGGACAGACCGAGATCGTTCTTGGCAATGTTCTCGGAAGCAATATAGCAAACATAGCCCTGATTATGGGTTTTTCTGCCTTAATTGCCCCGCTGATAACGGAGAGGGAGATGTTTTACAGGGACGGTTATGTCCTCCTTGGAATCTCATTTCTTTTCTACTACGTCGCCTACGACGGAACTATCAATGCTATAGAGGGAATCATTCTAATATTCCTTTTTTTCTTTTATATCTCCATACTTCTGAAAGTTAGACCGAGTATTTTGAGATTCTACAGTATTACGGAGTATGCCACCTTTCTGTATGAATTGGATAAGGTCGTTGATCTAAAAGCCCATGCCCGCTTTGTTAGGAAAGGAATTAATCTGAATATCTATTCCACGCTGTTGAAAAGGCACTTAAAACAGACCAAAAGATTACTAAAATTAGGTAAGCGCATCTTAACATTTCCGATCCGACTTACGGATGACGAAAAAAGGGCTGCCTATAAAATCAGAATAAGGGACTACAAAGAGAAACTGCGGATGAATATCCTCTATGAACTTGGAATTTTATTAATCAGCGGTCTTGCTATCTATCTCGGTGCAAAGTTCTTTGTTGAATCCGCAGTTGATATAGCAAAAATACTTAAAATCGGGCCCAGTATCGTTGGCTTGACGATAGTCAGCATAGGGACATCCCTGCCGGAGCTTGCTATCTCATTACAATCCGTGAAAAAAGGATTTGGGAATATGGTTATCGGCAATCTTATAGGGAGCAATATAGCAAACATTACTCTAATTATAGGTATCTGCTCTTTGATTTCCCCAATAAGTTTAGGAATGACACAAGAATTGCAGAGCCTTAATATATTCTATATAATCCCCTTCATGATTTTTGTTTCATTCATTGGAGTTATATTTATCCGTATTGGCTGGGTTGTTCGCAGATCTGAGGGAATTATCTTTCTCTTACTGTATTTTGGCTTCCTTCTATGGCTGATTTCCAACTCGGTAATTATCCAGTAGAGATTTTAGGTTCTCGTCAACCCTTTTATTTACGTTCTCGTACAGGCTATTTCCTTCCGTATCTATAGCAACAATTAATGGACCGAATTTTTCAACCTCGAGAATCCATACTGCTTCAGGAATTCCCAGATTCAGCCAATAAACCTTTTTGATTTCTTTGATCATCCTAGAGGTAGAGGAGGCACAACCTCCAGTCATTGACAAATAAACTGCCTTGTTCTTTCTCATCGATTTTATAACATCCTCATTCATCCCTCCCTTCCCAATTATTCCTCCAATCCTGAATCTATCTATAAATTCTGGCTCGAGGGAATTCATTCTTGAGCTCGTGGTGGGACCTATCGCTATGATCTTCCATTTACCTTTTTCCTTTTTCACGATTGGACCGGCATGAAATACAACTCCGCCTCTGAGATCAGCGGGAAATTTCTTCAGTCTCAGGGCTCTTTCATGAGCCTTGTCCCTGGCGGTAAAAATAATGCCGGTCAGATAGATAATTTCACCTATATTGAGTTTCTCTACATCTTCATCCGTTAAGGGGGTTGTTAAGAGCATCTTGATGTGTTAACTGGGCGTGACAGTTACTTGAATATATTTAATTAATACCTAATATATTACTTCAATCGAAAGATGAAAAGAAATTCGTTTGACTTCATAATAATTGGTGGCGGTGTCGTAGGTTGTGCTATTGCAAGAGAACTTTCTAAGTATAGAGTAAAGACGATCCTTCTTGAGAAGGAATCCGATGTAGCAATGGGGATTAGTGGTAGAAACAGTGGTGTTGTACATGCTGGTTTCTATATGAAGCCGGGTTCTCTGAAGGCAGAGACTAACATTCTTGGACATAGAATGATGCCAAAAATTTGCCATGAGTTAGATGTTCCATATCAAGAGATAGGAAAATTAGTCGTGGCTAAGAATGAACGGGAGATAGAACACCTTTATGAGCTTAAAAACAATGGCGATAAGAATGGAACCCAAGGGCTAAGGATAATAGACAGAGAAGAGATTAAGAAATTAGAACCTGAGGTGGAGGGAATTAAAGCCTTATATTCATCCACCAGCGCCATCCTGGATCCATTTAT
The DNA here is from genome assembly GCA_030633595.1 of Candidatus Altarchaeota archaeon. Lineage (GTDB taxonomy): Archaea > Altiarchaeota > Altiarchaeia > IMC4 > QMZM01 > QMZJ01. The sequence continues at coordinate 12,651 of DAOVSE010000012.1, read as the reverse complement.
ATTAAACGTTGCATTGTCCGAGAATGCCCTACAGAACGGGGTTAGAATTTTACTCAATACAGAGGTTCTAAGCATCAAAGAGAATTCCTCCTTTCTAGTAAAAACAAACAAGGGGGAATTCAGATCAGAGTTTGTAGTTAATAGCGCTGGTTTATTCTCCGACAAAATCGCCGAGATGGTTGGAATTGATAAGTATAAGATATATCCCTGTCGTGGGGAATATCACATTCTGGATAAAAATAAGAGGGATATAATTCGTGGAATGGTCTATCCCGTCCCTCCCAAGGAATTGGGAGGCTTAGGGGTTCATTTAACACCAACAACAGATGATAATATATTCATAGGTCCATCTGCTGAATACATCGAAGAAGTGGACGATACCGCAAATACAGAACAGGTAATGGAAAAACTGTACGCAGAGGCTAAAGAGCTATTACCAAAGATCTCCAAGAAAGATTTTATCCGTAGTTTTGCGGGAGTAAGACCAAAGTTGATCAAACCTACTGCTAAGGAGCCAAGAGATTTTGTTATAGAGGAATCCATTGATAGCTTTATCAATCTCATAGGTATAGAATCCCCGGGACTGACTTCTGCTCCCGCAATTGCGGAAAAAGTAGTAGAGATAATAAAAAAGAAAAAGAAATTAAAAAATAACCGGAAATTCAACCCAAAGAGAAAAGCTCCGGTTCGTTTTAGTAAATTATCGAATCAAGAGAAATCGGAATTGATAAAGAAAAACCCCAATTATGGCCACATAGTTTGTAGATGCGAAACCGTCACCAGACAGGAGATAATAGATGCATTGAGAAATCCTTTGGGGTCAAGAAATATCTACAGTGTGAGGAAAAGGTGTAAAGCCACTTGCGGTAGATGCCAGGGAGGATTCTGTACGCCTAAGATAGTGGAGATAATGGAAGAGCTCCATCACCCTTCTATTGACGATCTAACTTTAAAAGGAAATAATTCAAGGCTCTTCATCGGAAGAACGAAGGATTTAAGAAAAAATGATTAAGAAGGAAGTAGACATAGCAATAATCGGAGGGGGTCCAACGGGCTTATCCGCGGCAATCTCTGCAAGGAAAGAGGGGATTGATAATATCTTGTTAATTGAGAGGAACGAGAATCTGGGAGGAATTTTAAATCAATGCATTCACGAGGGTTTCGGAATCGAAATTTTTGAAGAGACCTTAACCGGACCGGAGTATATGCAACGCTTTATTGACAAGGTTGAACAGCTGAAGATCCCCTATATGTTAAATAGCATGGTTCTTGACATTAACAAGAAAAAAGAGATAATAGTCTGCAGTCCAGAGGATCTGATAAAGGTAAAGGCGAAAGCCGTAGTTCTTGCCATGGGGTGTAGAGAAAGAACCAGGGGGAATATATGTATTCCCGGAACGAGACCTTCAGGAGTTTATACCGCCGGTTGCGCTCAAAATTTCATTAATTTAAAGAATTACATGGTTGGAAAAAGGGTTGTTGTCCTTGGATCAGGAGACATAGGCCTGATAATGGCGCGAAGATTTAAATTAGAGGGTGCAGAGGTTTTAGCAGTAGTCGAGATTCTGCCTTACAGCAGTGGTCTTCCTCGGAATGTTGTGCAATGCCTTGAGGATTATGACATTCCTTTATATCTGAAACATACGGTAGTAAATGTTGTGGGAAGAAAACGGGTGGAAGGGGTTATAATAGCAAAGGTGGATGAGAGATGGAGACCTGTAAAGGGTACTGAGAAAAAAATCAAGTGCGACACTCTTCTACTGTCGGTGGGACTCATCCCGGAGAACGAGCTGTCGAAAATGGCCGGAATTTCTCTGGATCCTATAACCAATGGCTCCAGAGTAACTGAAAATCTAGAGACAAATATAAAAGGTATTTTTGCATGTGGCAACGTTTTACATGTTCACGATTTAGTCGACTATGTAACCTTGGAGGCAGAGTTAGCTGGAAAGTCTGCCGCCGCTTTTGTAAAAGGGGAACTACGGAATGAAAGTAATATAAAAGTAACTGCTGGAAACGGTATAAGGTATGTTTTGCCTCATCTAATAAGTGGAAAGAATGATGTCAAATTTTCTCTAAGGGTCATGTGTCCGGACAGGAATAGGAAAATAGTTGTAAAAGATGGAGAGAAGATTCTTACAAAGATTCCAAAGATGAGGGTAAATCCGTCGGAGATGATCCAATTTAATCTAAAGAAGGAATATCTGGAAGATGTAAAGGAGTTGAGGGTAGAGCTGGAATGAAAAAGAAATTCGTATGTATCATATGCCCCAATGGCTGTGAAATCGAGGTTAAGTATTCGGAGGAGGAAATTGAAAAAATATCTGGAAATCTCTGCGAAAAGGGTCTGGATTATGTCAAAAAGGAGTTGTTCTCCCCGGAGAGGGGTTTAACATCCTCGGTAAATTTGAAGAATGGTTTACTACCTCTTGTAAGTGTAAAGACATCCAAACCAATACCCAAAGAGAAAATCTTTGCGTTAATGGATGAGATCGCAGACATAGAGATCGAAGCCCCGGTAAAAATTGGCGATATAATAGTCAAGGATATTCTCGGTACTGGGGTGGATATAATAGTTACCAAAAATGTTGATAAACGAATTCACAGCTAAGGAAATTCAACTCCATTATCACGAATCCTCACGGTTGCCCCCCTATTGGTCCAGCATCCGATATTTATAGCTACTGGAAGACTTCCGGTATGACAATATGCAATCTCTATATTAACACCCAGGCAGGTCGTCTTTCCACCGAGGCCCATGGGACCGATTCCCAACTTATTAATGGAGTTTTCCAGTTCTTGTTCCAGGTTTGCTACCTCCTTATCCTTATTCCTTTCCCCAATTTTTCTCATCAGGGCCCTTTTTGCCAGCCTTGTCGCTAAATCCGAGGAGCCACCTATCCCCATGCCGACAACCCCCGGAGGACACGGATTACCCTTGGCTTCAGCAACGGATTTCAGGGCAAATCTCCTTATATCCTTTATTCCATCCGACGGTTTTAACATCTTCAATCTGCACATGTTCTCGGAGCCGGCACCCTTTGGAAAGGCCGTGATTTCTATGTAATCCCCCCCCTTTAAGATCTCCAATTCCACGTTTGGGATTCCAATCCCGGTGTTATTGCCGGAATTCTCTCTCGTTAACGGGTTTACAGCATTGGGTCTCAGGGGGATTTCTTCGGTTGCGAGCTTTGTGGCATTTATCAATGCATTTTCGATAAGCGCATAATCAATTTTAACCCTGCTACCGAGTCCAACGTAAAAATTTATGATTCCTGTGTCCTGGCATATTGGTATGGAATTCTCTCTCGCGAATTTCACATTTTCAAGGATCTCCCTTAGCTGTATTTTTCCGAGCTTGCTTTTCTCCTCTCTGTATGCCTTTTTGAGTGCAGATTCCACATCTTCCGGTAAGTCTGTTTCGGCCCTCCTGAGAAGTTCAACTATTGCTTCAGTAATAATCTTTTCAGAAATCATCTCATTAATATATTGGAATCAAATATTTAACAGAGAATGAATACATTCGGCAGGATTTTCAGGGTAACGACATATGGGGAATCCCACGGCCCCGGAATTGGCAGCATCGTGGATGGCTGTCCTTCCGGTTTAGAATTAACCAGAAAAGAAATTCAACTTGAATTGGACAGAAGGAAACCTGGAAAAACCTCCATAGCAACGGAGAGGAAAGAGCCCGATCAGGTAGAAATTCTGTCTGGAATCTTTGAGGGAAAAACACTGGGAACACCGATCTCTATGTTGGTAAGAAATGAGGACGTAGATTCAAGCAAATATGAAGTTCTGAGAAACGTTCCGAGACCCGGTCACGGGGACCTCACATGGAGGGAAAAATTCGGCTGGATCGACTGGAGGGGTGGTGGAAGGGCATCGGGAAGGGAAACAGCAGCCAGGGTTGCCGCCGGCGCAGTTGCAAAGAAATTGCTCAAGAAATTCGGGATCGAGGTCATCGCATATTCGAAGGAGATAGCCGGGATAAACATAGGTAAGATTGAAATCGATGATATCGAGAAATCTAAAAAGATCATTGATTCAAGTCCCGTAAAGACCATAGACCCAAAGAAAGGGGAAGAGATGGAGCGTGCAATCCTGTCCGTAAAGAACGAGAATGATTCTGTCGGTGGCGTAATTGAAGCTGTAGCTTTGGGTGTTCCTCCCGGACTCGGGGAGCCCGTATTTGACAAACTGGACGCGGGTCTGGCAGGGGCTCTGATGTCAATTCCATCTGTAAGGGGTATGGAAATTGGTAAGGGATTTGAAATGGCTAAACTGAAGGGCTCCGAGGCAAATGATCCTTTTGTTATAAAGAACGGAAAAATCCAAACGAAAACAAACAACTGTGGCGGGATTCTCGGTGGGATATCTAATGGGATGCCCATCGTTCTCAGAATTGCAGTAAAGCCGACATCCTCTATAGGAAAAGAACAGAGTTCCGTTGATCTGGAAAAGATGGAGAAAACAACTATGGAAATCAAAGGGAGGCACGATCCCTGTATCGTTCCACGAGCCGTTCCGGTGGTTGAGGCTATGATCTCTTTGGTACTGGCAGATCATTCATTAATCTCTGGGTTTATCCCGAGAAAATTAGTCTGAAATTTATTACCGCGTTCTCAGCTCTATTGTGGTCAACGTTAAGAGAGCAACGAAGAATAGAACTCCTAATACTGTCTCTATATCGGGTTCCAGATAAATTCCTAGAAGAATGTAGATACCGCAGAATATACCTATTATCAAGCCCGTTATTGCTCCACCTAAAATGTCCCTTTCACTATGTACTCCGAGTTTTATTCTCGAATACATATACAGCAAACCCAGAGGGGCTAAAAGCAATGCGAACATGGGGTCCACGAAGTAGACAAAAGCAATGGCCCCAATCGATGCCAGGGCATGTATGGAGGGAAATCCGTATTTTACAATGGTACCACCGTATCTTGGAATCTTTCTCTCAGTCTTGAAGATTACCTTGAGTAAAACCCCCATAATTACGGCTATGGAGAGAAATATGAATGCAGATGACAATACATGGATTTTTTTCAATTTACCCAGATCTAAAAGCAAATATCCCAAAGCAATTATTAGATATGGAATTGCAGGAAATCTGTCTATAGTCCTATAGATCCAGGTATATGCCGTTGGCTTAGGAACGAATTGTTTGAATTTTGGGGTAAAAAGCTTTTTGAATCTTTCTCTTCCTGTATCTATTATATATTTGCATCTGTAGTACGGTAGGTATGCCATCTTCACAAAGGATACATCATTTCCTTTATATATCCTTTTCAACACATCAACTACATCTTCAGGTGAGTAGTTTACTGGGTCTGGATCAAATTCCGGATTGATCTCCGTACTGGATTCTATGAAATGCCCTATGTCAAAGGATGCATCTATAACTGGTTTATCTATCCGCGCTCTAACATATTTGGTTGTTGTTATCTCCCTTTCTTTAGCGCTCGTTTCTTTACTGCTGATGGAGGTGAGCCCCCCAATGAAAATATTCATGGTGCTTGTTATCTCATTCATAAGTATATTCAAAACACCCCCACCCTCATTCTTACCCCGAATCCCGATCAATCTCTCCTTCTCCAGTATATCCAACGCTTTGCCTTTCAGGTGCTCATGCTCCAGCTCCCCGTGCTTTATCAGATCCAACAAATGTACTCTCGATTCCTCCGGGAGGTCAAGTATCCTCTTGATGAAGTCATCCTCCTCTATTCTGTTTTCTTCCATATGAAAGACACTTCCACTGGTCAGATCCACATATAAATAACTACTTGTTTCCAGATCTCTTGTTGTCTTTTTCATGGAGAATTGACCCATGGGTATGTACATTCTATCTATCTCCTCTATCGTCTCTCTGGAACCGAACAGACCGAGAAACTTCTTTGCCCGTTGCCTTTTGAAGTATCCCAATACCTTTTTGTCAGTAAATCCCGAGAGGAATGCCAACTCTGTCGTTGGCACCCCATATTCTGATAGAAGTTTTCCCAGTTCAACCCCATCTACCAGCTTGATGGGAACGTGTTTTGCAAACTCCTTTGCCTCCTTTGTAAAATGCGAGCTCGTTATGAAAATTGCGCTTATAGCTTTGTTCCTTAACATGTCCTCATATAGGTCCTCAACATCCTCCATCTCCAGGCCAATTGTATAGGACCTCGTCCTAACCAGCGATTTTGTTTCTTCCCCAAGTTTATTTATAGCAATAGCTATAGTATCCCCTTCTTCGATCTTTTCCAGTTCCTGAAGATCCAGATTGAATTCAGATAGAAGTCTTGAAACTATATCTTCGAATTGCTTTGGTTTTATCTCCAGGCTCTTCCATTCCTCTTCCTCTTTAAAAAACCTAGGGAATCTATCCATCATCCACGTTAAAACGTTTAGAAAAAATTCTAGATCAACCCTTTCCAGAGGTCGCTACCAGCAAACTATTAAAGCTGTATGCTATCCTTAGCAGTTCTTCTTTGCTTCCTCTACCCTCCTTGGGTATGAATTTAACTATTATCTCCGTTTCTGGATCACCAGTGATAACAACATCTATATCCTTTTCCTCATGTAGGAGATCATCTGCTGCCCTCATGATAACATGCTTCTTGTACAACTTGGGATTTACGCGGATAGAAACAAAAACCCCCCTCTCATCCACATAGATGTTGTTGGTATCTATTCTTTCCTCGGTCATTTTGATCCTCATCTACTTTTCACACCTAATCTTTTTTTAATCTCTCTAATCCTTTTTTTGTATTTTTCTTTCTCTTTCATAGAAATTTTCTTTTCAGACGGTGCTCCAACTTCTTTTTCATAATCCTTTATCTTCTCTGTTAACCCTTTCTGCTCTTTATCTCTTGTCTCTAACCTGCTTTCTATGCTTTTAATTCTCTTCTCATAGTTATCAATAGTCCCTTTATATTGTTCAATCACTCCAGAGGGTATCTGAATCTGGGGTATCTCATCAACAGGAGCTCCCGTCCTTCTCGTTATTGTCTCTGCAATCTTAGAAATTTCCAATGGCAATATTATCTTTGTTGCCCTTCCCCTTGCGACCTTATCTAATGCCTCCAAATACATATAGGTAATTGCGGGGTCGGTAAGCTTGGATCCGGCCTCCCGGATCGCATCTATCTCTATCTTCGTTGCCTCTGCCTTCTCATGAGCTGCTAACTTTAATTGTTCAGAAGCAACCTTCTCGTGCATGGCATCCTGTACCTTATCCGGAAATCTAACCAGAGTTAATTTAACCCGTGGTATGGTAACGCCCCACTCCTTTCCCGGCAGGTTTGATATATGATGTATCGAGTCCTCCAGTTTGTGACTTACATCATCCATATGCGATATGATATAATCCGAGGCGGAATTTCCACAGATATGCGTTAATGCAGAGTTTATATATTGAAGAACTGCACCCTCATAGTCCTGTACATTTATGACCGCATCCTTTGGATTTGAAACATACATAAAAATTTCTGGTGAGACTAGAAACCTCACCTTATCCCTTGTTACAACCTCCTGGGGATCTACGGTATAAACCTGCAATCTCAAACTAACTACTACATAGTTTTCCATTATGGGAAATATGATCACCCAACCGGGACCAGCAACTCTACTAAACTTACCGAGCCTAAAGACAACAGCTCTTTCGTACTCCAGGAGTCTTACAATGGCTTTCGGTAGCATCAAAGCAGCTAAGACGAGTATAACTAATAAAATCAGAGTGCCAATTCTAACGCTTATTTCCCCATAAATCGGGATCGTTGCTCCGGGAAATAGTATCAATAAAGACAGCAGAACTATGAAGATCGGAATAAAAATTGCAGCCTGCCAGTATGGAATTGCACTTTTCTTTTCTTCTATAACTATCCCCCTTTTGGCTTCTTCTGGAATCTCTTCCTCCTCGATCGGAATCAATGCCATCAATAGAATATTCTTTTTTGACTAAATAAATAACTAAATAGGGATAAAGCTCACCAGTGTTGTAATTATGGCAATCCCCGCAAAAATACCCATGACTCCAGGATCTGGTAATGTTCCCCTCGTCGCCATGTCCAGGAGAATGAGCATCAATGCTATCGTGATTATTCGAAACAAACTCGATATCGGTGTGAAATGTCCTCTATTGTTTAGCATACTAACTATATTGTCGTTAGGTATATAAATAGGATTACCTAAAAATATTAGGTATAATAGAAATAACCTAAATCGGAAGAAGACTTGCTATGCCCGAATCCATATATGTTCCAACTCTGGCTTGCTCCAAGAGCAAAATCATCAACATAATCTCAGTTATGTCGGTATCGAATTTACAATACATCAGGAATCCGAATTTACTGCAGAATTCCTGTGACAACTTCTCAGCTATCGATATAGTCTGGAGCTATTCTATTACCCTGACATATAACTTATAGTCTTCCCATACTTGATATATCCCCCACCTCCGAGTTCTGTATTCCCCGAAATCTCTTATTAATCTCCATCCTTCGTCTGGAGAGTAGTGGGGGAGATTAGAGAATAAATATTCACCCCCTCCCCCATCTCTTATCACTTTCTGGTCGGTAAAATAAACCAATTTATAACCATGGGACCCCACAAAAAAGATGGATCTTCCTGTAAGATTGCTTTTTATCCATTGATAGGATGATTCCTCTACTTCATTTATCCCAGGTCCATAAAAGTCATAACAGAACGGAAAGAAGATCGCGGAAGTATAAATACTTATTGCGATTAATCCCACGATTGGAAAAGCAAGAGAAAATCTCCCTTCAGTTTTAAATTCTTTTAAAAGAGCCATGGCGATAATAATGCTGGCGGGAGGACCCAGATAAGCGGGAAAACGAGCAGCTCTGTAAGAGAATAGAATTATTAAGGTTCCTAAAAACCACAGAATAAGGAGCGGATTAATTCCTTTTCTATATTTTAAAAGAGCCCACACACCTATAAGAAATAGAATACCACTACTGAGGAGAGCTAGGCTCAGATCTATGGAGCTGGTGTTTCCTAGCTTAGAAAAAATATTTTCAATAGGGTCAGTGAAAGAGAAATGGGAATATAACTGTAAAATTATTCCGGGAGAAGAAATTAACAGGGTATTTAACATGGCAAATTTCCCTCTTTTATAAAATAGCCAGTGTATTCCAATAATCAATAGGATTAAAAATGCATCCAGGTTGTGATTCAGAAAAAGGAATAAAGAGAACAATCCACATAACTTCTCCCTGCCCTTTAAATACGATAGGAAGACGAGTGGAATAAAGATGTGCTGCAGAGCTTCAGGGATGGCAAGATGTGTTCTAGCAAAAAAAGGAAAATAGAGGGAGAGAATAATTACAGCTATAAATCCGGTTTTCCTGTCTTCCATATAAGAGGTCAGTTGATAAAAGGTTAACAAGGCCAGGGGATAAAAAATAATTTGAAAAAACAAGGCTAAATTTTCCATGGGAAGAAAACCAAAGAGGGAGAAAAGCACGAGGACCCAATGAAAGAGGGGCGGATAACTAAGAGTTTCTAGTGTAGTAGTCCATGGTTCGTGTAAAAGAAAAGGGGTTTTCTCTTTGATCATCTCTTTAGAGACCAGCAAATGAAAAAAGACGTCATGATCTAGTAAGCTGGTAGAGATGATGGGAAATATTATTATAGATAGCAAAGAAACCAAGATAATGTATAAATATGCGATTTTCCCAATTTCCATATTAATTAATCTCAGCCTCATTATTTAAGCTTAAGATGAAAGGTGTGGAAAAAAAAATTAGTTTGATGGATTTTACGATTGCTCTTGCTTTGATAATAACCGGAGTAATTATCAAAGATTCTGCTGGACTCTTTTTTATATTTACTGGACTCTTATATAGTCTCTATCAAATTCTTTTCTACTTCGGGGTTATCGATCTTTCCATTACAGAGATTACTGAGAAAATCCTCGGAGATCAAGACTCTTTTGATCCCGTATCAAAAATGGGGGCTATAGCCTATTTGTTGGCATTATCATTTATCCTAATATACTATAACCTGAGAATCACCCTCGATCAGGTGATCTTCTTGGGCATTTTTGTTACTCTGTTGGTGAGAAAAACGGGGAAATTTTTATCGGATTGGACACCATTTGCCCTATTGATATTTGCTTATGATGCTATGCGAGGAATAGCAGATGATCTCGGTTCCACGGTCTGTTACCAGGGATTAATCTCTGCTGAAAAAGCCCTATTTCTGGGTCATCTTCCCACTCGTTGGTTACAGGAGAATTTTTTTCACCCGGGAATAATTAATGGCTATGATGTCCTAGCTGTAAATCTTTACTTTCTGCACTTCACACCTGCTGTACTATTTGCCGTTTTTTTATGGATGAAAGATAGGAACTTATTTATAAAATTCAGAGATTGCATGATTCTGGTTTCTTATGCAGCCTTGATTACATTTTTGCTTTTTCCCTCGGCTCCTCCTTGGTTGGCACAAGAGAAGGGATACATATCTGGAATAGATAGAATTCTTTCAGAAATTAATCAAGAGAATGCATTTATCCCCAAGGGTTTACCCTCCATCTACATATTGGTAAACTCCAACCCGGTAGCGGCCATACCCTCCCTGCATGCTGCCTATCCATCCATTCTATTTCTCTTTGCTGTTAGGTGGAGTAGAAAAGCCCTGCCCCTGATTCTTCTTCCATTGAGTGTTGGGCTTTCTTCTGTTTATCTGGGAGAACACTATATCATAGATATCCTGATAGGCTTTATTTATGCTATATTAGCCTATCTCATTATCGAAAAGTTACATAAGAATTCTACCCAAAGCTAAACTCCTCCACAGGATTACTATCCCCCAGATGGACATTAACATCCAAGTTTTCCCTTATCTCCAATACCCTTACCCCCAAGATGTCAAAGTCATCCAGATTTCCATCGCGATCGCTGTCTTCAATCCTAACCCTCACACCATCCGGAATGCTATCTAATGAACACACAGTCACCCATATTTGTTTACCCGCCGTCTTATAGTTCAGATCCCCAAGCTTCGTTCCACCCAATGTTTCCACTATCTTATCATCTAGGGCACCATGTGTCCCAGAAATTTTCATATCTAGACTACCTGAGGTAAATTCTTCCTCCATACATCTTCCATCCTCACAACCCTCTGGACAACTTTCCTTCAGATGATCTGGATCACCGCAGTTATCATAACACCAGACATCCCCTTCATAACATCTCTCCTCCGCGCAGCTATCTGTTACGGTGCAATCTCCGCCGCAATCATCCACACAGTTGTCTGTATCAGAACAATCTATCCCCTCATAGATACTACCTCCAATACATCCTCCAAAATTACCATCATATCTCAGACTATCTGTGTTATCTCTGTATGATGGAAGACTTGGGTTTGTTAAGTCGCTAGAAGATACCACCTGTTTTGGCTCACAGTCAGAGATATAATCTATATGAACCTCGTAATTTACGGTAAATTTGTGATAGTACTCTAATGGTTCAACTTTTCCATTTTTCAGGGTTACTGGGGCTTCTGTGCAGACCTCGAATTTCCCTTCCTGATACTCATACAGGGTTGCATAGTCTACAAGATAAGCGTTAATCTCTATCTTACCTGTTATATCCAAATCAACGTCATAATCCCAATCCCACTCCGTACATTCTCCCGTTTCCTCATCCCTAGCTCCTGGGCAACAGTGCTCTCTGTAGGAATCCACATATCTATCTATTTTAGCACTTATCTTATCTATCTCGAATTTCAGTGTTACATTCTCATCTGTTAAATATGTAAGGGCGTTTTCATTCGCCACCTTACTCTCCAATTCGAGAAGGCTCTCGTGGATCTTTTCCTGAACTTCATTTTCCTTTCGCATAAAGTCCTCGGGTATCTCTCTTTGATCTGGAAGATCTCCACTGCATTTTATTCTATTACCAATAATATCACAGCTACTTACCCCCGAGAGTGTACATCTTATCAATGGCGCCAGGTCCTCCTTAAATTCTCTCTCCAGATCCCCGGAGAGTTCCTCCAACAAAAAGATCCTCGCCCCCACGAATTTCTCTACCCCCATCTCAGAGGAAACCACCAAGTTATCTCCTTTCCGGGTAACAGTTGGCTTTGGTTTTACTTTTATCAGAAATCCCTCATTTTTATCGTCAACATTGGGAGTTATCGTAACATCCGAGAATTCAAAAACATCATCGGAAATATCAAACTCCCCATCCAAAGAATCCTTGAATAAATTCAGGTCGGTAATCAAGTCCCCTTTTAATTTTGTCTTTATCCTATTCTCATCCATCCCTCCATCCTTTCCGTCCTGACCCGCTTCATAAGCGGACTGATAGGCAGAAAGCAGGGTTACGGATTGTATCGTAGCCTTGGGTTTTTCCACATCCAGAATGGCCTTATTTACACTACCCTCCATTCCTATGCTATCTGTGGAACTTTCCCTTACCTGTATAAAATAGACGGAGAGAGTCAAGCCTATAAGGATCAAACCTATGAGAAAGAAGGGTGAAACCGCAAAACCCTTACTTTTTAATGATTGTTCCATATTATTAATATAACCTGAATATGATATATATTAAGAGGGAATTTTTTGGAACAAAAACAAATGAAAATAGGAAATAAGGGACAAGCCGCATGGTTCGACATGGTATTGATCATCATCTGCTT
>DAOVSE010000014.1 GCA_030633595.1 Candidatus Altarchaeota archaeon | reverse complement strand
CCCGGAATGTTTTCATACCCCTCACAGTGGGGGGAGGGATTAAGAGTATAGAGAATGCAAGAACTGTTTTTAATTCCGGAGCCGATAAATTAACCATAAATACTGCCGCACTGAAAAATCCCAACTTAATAAATCAGATAGCGGATAGGTATGGAAGTCAGGCATGTGTAGTGGCAATAGATGCCAAAAGGAGATATGAACCACGGGGAGGGAAAGAAACTGTCAAAACCCCTGATGGAGAGTGCTGGTTCGAGTGTTCCTTCTACGGCGGTAGAAAGTTTACTGGAATTGATGCCATAGCCTGGGCTAAAGAGGCAGAGGAACGAGGAGCAGGAGATATAATGCTGACATCAATGGATCGGGACGGTACATATGATGGATTTGATATCGAACTGACTAAAGCCGTATCTGAGAGGGTAAAAATTCCCGTAATAGCCTCCGGGGGTTGTGGCAATCCCGACCATATTTTAGAGGTGTTCCAAAAAACCCGGGCTCAGGCAGCATTAGCTGCAAGTATTTTCCACTACGATGAGTATAAAATCGGGGATGTTAAGAGGTACCTGAAAGAAAATGGGGTTCATGTGAGGTTGTAGATCACATATTTATTGAAATGATAAAATGACAGATTGCATATTGGTATTGGATTTCGGAGGGCAGTACTGCCACCTAATTGCAAGGAGGATCAGGGAGTTGAATGTTTATTCTGAGATAGTTTCTCCCGATATAACCCCCGAAGAGATAGCAAAATATAACAGGAGATACGACGTTAAAGGTCTGATAATCTCGGGAGGACCTCAAAGCGTTTATGAAGAGAATGCCCCGAGATTTGATAAGAATTTGTTGGATCTGGATCTGGGTATTCTTGGGCTATGCTATGGTCATCAACTTATAGCTCATTATGTGGGTGGGAGGGTAGAACCCGGGGAACGGAAGGAGTATGGGATTACAAAGGCCATTATAGACAAACCCGTGGGGATTTTAAAAGACCTAAATAAAGAGGGGAGGGTATGGATGAGCCATTCTGACACGGTACTGGAGATGCCGGATAACTATGAAGTGCTAGCTCACACGGACAATTCCCCCGTTGCCGCCTTTAAACACAAAAAAAAGAGAATTTATGGTTTACAGTGGCATCCGGAGGTTGTTCATACGGTAAACGGCGAAAAGATGTTCAGGAATTTCGTTTACGATGTTTGCAAATGCAAAGGGAACTGGATAATGGAGGACTTCATAGAGGAATCCATAAAGAAAATTAAAGAGAGAATGGGAAATAAAAAAGCGATCATTGCCCTGAGCGGCGGTGTTGATTCAAGCATGGCAGCTATTCTGGCACACAGGGCTATGGGAAAAAACCTTACCGCGGTTTTCGTCGACACGGGATTGATGAGAAAGAATGAGCCAGAATCGATAAAAAGAATTTTTACAGAGGACTTTGATCTAAATTTCAGATTTATAGATGCTAAAGAGAGGTTTTTCAAGGCATTGAAGGGGACTGAAGACCCGGAAGAAAAGAGGAGGATTATAGGGGAACTATTCATACGCATCTTTGAGGAGGTAGCGAGGGATATTGGTGCTGAGTTCCTGATACAGGGAACGATCTACCCGGATAGGATCGAGAGCGGGACCCAACACGCTTTCACTATAAAGAGTCATCACAATGTAGGTGGGCTCCCCGATGTTCTGGGTTTAGAGATTGTGGAGCCGTTAGAGGACCTTTACAAAGATGAGGTCAGAGTAGTGGCGAAAAAACTTGGACTTCCGGATGAAATCGCGTATAGACATCCATTTCCGGGTCCCGGGCTGGCGATAAGGATCATCGGTGAGGTAACCCCAGAATCGACAGGGATAGTGAGGGAAGCGGATGCCATAGTGAAGGAAGAGATCAAAAAGGCTGGTTTGGAGAAGGAACTCTGGCAGTTCTTTGCTATTCTATTACCCATAAAGACAGTGGGCGTCCAGGGCGATATCAGAACATACAGGAATACTGTTGCTCTGAGAATCGTTCAGAGTGTGGACGGAATGACGGCAAATTTTGCAGAAATCCCATACGATGTCCTTGAAAGGATCTCAACCAGAATAACGAACGAAATTCCCGAGGTGAACCGGATCGTTTACGACATAACCCATAAACCACCGGGAACCGTGGAGTGGGAATGAGCAGAAATTTCATCTTTCTGCTAAGGCTCTTCTCCTGAAGGGGGGTGCTGGAGGGACTTCAACCTTAGGAGGTAACGGTCTTGCCCATTTCTCTCTTTCCATTTCATCGATAATTTTAATGATCAATTCTTTATCAGAATTCTTCCTCAGGCTTTTTGCGGAGAGGATGTAAAGCTTTTTTATCTCACTTATGTGTCCTCTCTCTGTCTGTAGAATATGGAAATAGTGATCTAATTCCTCCAGACTTCTGAAACCATATGTCACTATGTGGGTTACATCTCCCTCTGGAACCCTGTAGAAGTCGATGATGTGGGGACCTTCTACCCTTTCATCTATGTCCTCCTCTTTGAGGGTTTTTCTGGATTCTGGCGTAAATTTGAACAGTGCTATTGCCAGTACATTAATGCCCAATTTCTCATAATCTACAATGGTTGAGTAGCCTTTTATGATGCCATTCGACTTCAGTTTCCTCCTGATCTTTCCCACTGCTTGTGATGTGATATCCAATTTTCGTGAAATCTTTCTATCAGACACCCTACCACTTTCGATTAGAAACTTTAGAACCCTCTTTTCGTTATCTATAAGTTTCATTATGTAAATAATATAGAATATAAGTTTAAAAATAAAACTATTTATATTTAAATGAAGACTTCCTAATAAATATAGATACAATGAAAAAGGAAATACCGATATTCTGGGGTTGTCTCTTCACCCACAATTATCCATTCCTGATGAGGAGTATAAAGACCGTGCTGGGATATCTTAATATAGAACCAGTTGAGATAGAAGATGTTGGTTGTTGTCCATATCCTCAATTGGAGGTTTATGATAAAAATGTACAACTAGCATTATCTGCCAGGAATCTAATTCTAGCTGAGAGAAAGGGTAATGAATTGATAGTACCGTGTAATGGTTGTTTCAATACATTGAATGGCGCTCATAGAGATCTAAAGGACCACAAGCTGAGGGAAGAGATAAATTCTTTACTACCCCGTGGTATGAGGTACGATGGAAAATTGGATATTATGCACCTTCTTGACATCCTAAATTCAAAACTTTTAGTAATAGAAACCCTGATAAAAAGACCTCTGGAGGGTTTAAAGGTGGCGGTGCATTATGGTTGTCATATCCTTCGTCCTCCAGCGGTATCTACAGATAATCCGGAAAATCCGATATCTTTGGATCAGATAGTTGAGGCTGCAGGGGCCGAAAGCATTGACTATGAAGGAAAAATAGATTGTTGTGGATTTCCAGCTACATTATTCAACAAGGAGGAGGCAACTCAAACGTTGAGGAATAAACTTAGGAATATCAAGGGGAAAGCGGATTGTATTGTTGTAACATGTCCTGCCTGTTTTCCAATGTTTGATAATCCCCCCCCAGAATTAAAGGAGCTTGGCGTTCCGGTGATCCATGTGAGTGAACTCCTATGCCTGGCGTTTGGTGTTTCTCCAGGGGAATTGTTCTTTGAAGAACACACAATAAAGGTAGATCCAGTACTGGAGAAACTGAAATTAGAAAAACCATCAGAGAGGGAACTGGTAGAGAAATACTGTAACATAGCAGAGCTAGAAAGCCATTGTGAGGCCTGCAGAAAGGAATGCACAGCTACTGTTATAACAAGAGATACAGAGAATCCATTTGATCCCCTAGACACAGTTGACAAACTCTTGGAAGGGAAATTCTATGAGGTGATCAGAGGAAAGGAGATCTGGCGATGCCTACAATGCGGAAAATGCGAGGAGAGATGTCCGAATAACATAGGATTGAAGAGTACCTTTTCTAAACTGAGGGAATTAGCAATCCACCATGGAGAACATCCTAAGATGATAGAGGGTATGATAAAAAATATAAAAGATACTGGATATTCATTGCCCAAAAACTTAGAAGTCAGAAAGAAAATGGGTATTGAACCTGCACCAGAGGTAGGGATTAAAGAAATTAAACAGATACTAGAAAAAATAAAGCGGGAGAAAAAATGACCAGCTTTACAGAACTACCACTAACCAGAGACCACGATGCATGTGGAATTGCCGGCTTATTCAATCTCGACAGGAAAGTGATCTCTGGGAAAAAAATAAAGGAGATGATAGAGGTCATGAAAGAAAGGGAAAACGGTTTAGGCGGTGGGTTCGCAGCCTATGGCTTATTTCCAAGGTTTAAAGAGCAGTATTGCATTCAATTAATCCTCGATGATTTTGAAGCAAAAGAGAAAGTTGAGGAATTTTTGAAGGATTATACGGACATAATAGAAGAGGAAAAGGTTCTAGTAAAAGAGGGAATTGTCAAGGAATATCCATTAATCTGGAGATTCTTTGTTGATACAAATGATCGGGAAAATGCGAATGATGTAATCAAGGATATCATGATGTATATAAACTGCTCCATCAGGGGAGCTTTCTGTCTTTCTGGAGGAAAGGACATGGCGGTATTCAAGGGAAATATGTGGGCAGCAGAGATCGCAGAATTCTATCAGATAGATAAAATTAAGGCGTATATGTGGTCTGCACACAGCAGATTTCCCACAAACACACCAGGATGGTGGGGTGGCGCTCATCCATTTTCTATCCTAGGACATGCAGTCATACATAATGGTGAAATCACATCCTATGGGACGAATATGGAATACCTGAAGGAATTGGGATACGAATGTAAATTACTGACAGATACCGAGGTTTTAGCCTATCTATTTGACTTTCTGGTTAGGAAGAGTGGTTATCCCCCAAAGATCGTACATCAGATTGCATGTATGGCTCTCGCTCCTCCCTACTGGAGAGATATCGATAGAATGCCACCGGAACTTAAAAAGTGGGCTACTGCTATCAGAATTACTCATAGAAAGGCGATGGCGAACGGTCCTTTTTCCATCGTCATAACTACAGATTTTCCAAAGCCCACGATGATCGGACATTCGGACAGAAAAAAACTAAGGCCATTGATTGCGGCAATTTCAGAGGATGAAAGTACTTTCTATCTGGCAAGCGAACTCAGTGCCATACACACAGTAGACTCAACTACAAACTTCTGGCAGCCAGATCCCGGAAAGCCAGTGATAGCATCTCTGGGTGAAGAAATAATAAAAGGAACTAAAGAACCATTGGGGGGTATATCCATAAAATAAAATGAGGGCACAAGACAAGGTAATGCCGAGGTTCAAGGTAGAGATTGATTACGATGAATGTAATAGTTGTGGTAGATGTGCCGTTAACTGTACCTTTGGTGTTATAGAATTTGACAGGGAGCAGGACAAGCCCATCATTGTTGATACCGGAAAGTGTGTTGCATGTCAGAGGTGTGCGGTTTTCTGTCCGACAAATGCAATCTCTATCAAAGAATATCCAGTAACTTATGCACCTCATGGAAACTGGACCCCCTGGCACAGGAGAGGAGTATACGAGCAGGCAAGAACGGGGGCGGTATTGCTTGCCGGTATGGGAAATGACAGAAATTATCCGGTTGTATTTGATTCCCTGGTCTGGGATGCGTGCCAAGTCACCAACCCGGCTATCGACGCTCTTAGAGAGCCTGTAGAAACGAGAACCTTTCTTGGAAGAAAGCCAAAGAAATTAGGGATTAGAGAAATAAATGGAAAATTTGAATTAGAAGATATCTATCCGAATGTAATGCTCTCTACTCCCCTAATCATAGACCATATGTCACTGGGATCAATAAGCTACAATGCATATACGGCAATGTTAAGGGCAGTTAGTGAGGTAGGAACATTATTCGGAACGGGAGAAGGTGGCTTACATCCGGATCATTATCCATTCAGAAAGAATATAATAAGTGAAGTAGCCTCAGGGAGATTTGGGGTCTCTCCAGACTACTTAGATGCCGCAGCTTTAGAAATTAAAATAGGTCAGGGAGCAAAGCCAGGTCACGGAGGCCAGCTTCCTGGAGAGAAGGTAACTCAGTTAATTTCAGATACCAGGGGAATTCCTTTAGGTACCGATGCCCTAAGCCCGAACCCACAGCACGATATCTACTCAATAGAGGATCTGAAGACACTGATTGCGGCATTGCACGAGGCTACTGAGTACAGAGTTCCGGTTGGTGTAAAGATTGCCGCCGTAAATAATGTCGCCCCCATAGCATCGGGAATTGTACGTGCGGATGCGGACTTTATTACGATAGACGGCTTTAGGGGTGGGACTGGAGCCGCCCCCAGAGTAATCAGAGACAATGCGGGAATACCTGTTGAATTAGCAGTTGCTTCCGTAGATCAGCACCTGACAAATGAGGGTATACGGCATAAGGTTACATTAGTTGCCGGCGGAAGCCTCCGGTCTTCATCAGATCTAATTAAGATACTTGCTCTTGGAGCAGATGTGGGAATGGTCGGAACTGCTGCATTGATTGCGATGGGTTGCAGGGTATGCCAGCAATGTACAACGGGAAAGTGTGCATGGGGGATCGCTACTGGTGATCCAATTTTGGGCAAAAGAATAGATCTCGAATGGGCCACTAGAAGATTGATAAATTTATTCTGTTCATGGACTGCCGATCTGGATGAGGTTTTAGGAACAATGGGTATAGATGCAGTAGAAAGCTTTGTAGGCAATAGAGATAGATTACGTTACATAGGTTCAAATCCCGAGGAGGCCAAAATCTTGGGTGTGAAACATGCCGGCTCAAGGATAGGAATAGGTGGTGAGTAATGACAAAGGTAAAAAAGATCACCATCGACGCGGAACCGAAGGGTAAGAAATTATATCACAGAGAATTGAACAAGAAGATTCGGAGGGCAATCAGGAATGGTTATAACTGGATAATCCTGAAGAATATTAAGGGACAAAGATTTATCGGAGCGGGTATCAAAGAAAAGGTAACAATTGAAGTATTTGGCGATGCCGGTTTAGACCTAGGTGTTTTTTCCGAGGGTATAACCATAATAGTGCATGGCTGTTCTGAGTATCTTTTGGGGAATACATTGAATGCCGGCGAATTAATTGTCTATGGGGATTCATGGGACATTACCGGAATGGGTGCCAGAGGTGGAAAAATCTTAGTGATGGGTAATGGCGGCTCTAGAATAGGGATTCATATGAAGGAATTCAGGGATAAAAAACCAATCATAGTTTATGGCGGAAAGGTAAAGCAGTATTGTGGTGAATATATGGCGGGCGGGATGATCATCGTTCTTGGTCTGGACTTTAGCCAAGCAATAAAGGATAAGAAAAAGCCAATAACCAGGGAAAATATTGATCCTAAAAAAGTAAAGAACTATAAGGGGGAAATAGTCCAATCAGATCTGGCTGGTGGAATTCACGGTGGAACCGTCTATATCAGGGGAGATGTTCCAGATCACAATCTAGGGGTTTATGCGGTAAAGGACGAATTCACGGATGAAGATACGGAAATTTTAACCCCGGCCCTAAAAAGATTCTCTGAATTATTTAATATTCCCCTGGATTTAATCTGGAAAAAGAAATTCACGAAAATCAGACCAGTATCATCGAGACCCTTCGGAAAGGTTTATACGTATACGCCTATTTAGTGCTAACCTACTCGAAATTCCGACTTTTTTGATCTAATTAACTTCCAAGATAAGATCATTAACAATGACCCGTATTAACAGATTAAAAGAATTGCTAAGCAAGGCCGTGGAAAAAACCTGTGATTCAGACACCGGTGTCGTATTCTCTGCGAGACTGGATCTAATTATGATGACAAGAAACAGTAAAACGTGTTATACCCGTATGGGGCTTATTTTTAAATGAGATTCCAATAACTATATAGAGATCGATATGTCATTTTGTACTAAGTGTGGGGCTGAACTTGAAGAAGGAGGTGTTTTTTGTCCTAAATGTGGTTCTGAGGTAAAGGAAAGGAGCACATCAACCTCACAAGTAAAAACTAGCAGACAAGAAGTTGAACGGAAGGACGATACTACTAAGATTTTTCATCCGACAAGGATTACATATTTGAGATATTATTTCATAGGGGGGGTGCTTATTGTAAGTGGTTTGGCTTTAGGTGGTTTGGCTTTAGGTGGTTTGATTTCAGGCCTTGCGCCTTTTATGTTTCTTATATCCCTCATTGGAGGGCTTATAATCCTACTTGCCGAATCTAAAAGGAAAGCACACAGGTACATGATAACGCCAGTTGATGTTCGGGATGAATGCAATCTTCTTTCAAAAAAGGTCTCATCAATCAGATATGAGAAAATACAGGATATTCATTCTACCGCTAATTTGAGGGAGCGATTATTGGGTGTTGGAACTGTCCACGTCAACAGCGCAGGGTCTTCCTCAATCGAAATAGTATTTAAAGGAGTACATAACCCCGACGGAATACGAGAAGAAATTGAGAATAGGCTAAACCAATAACCTTATTCTACTCGCCTGCTTTTTAATCTGCTCCAGTGTCAGTATCCGGTTCCTAGCCACAAAAGATAACTAAAAAATGACCCACATTAACAGATTAAACGAATTGCTAAGCAAGGCCGTGGAAAAAACCTGTGATTCAGACATTGGTGTTGTATTCTCCGGCGGAATCGATTCCACCATAATCGCCATGTTAGCCGCTAAATTCTCCCGGGTTACTGCATATTCCTGTGGCATCAAGGGATCCCCGGATCTGGAGTATGTAGATAAATGCAGAAATTTGAATCTTGAAGTCAGGATTATAGAACTCGATCCTGAAAAAATTGAGCGATCCTTAATTAAAATAATCCAAGCGATCGATGACACAAATCCGGTAAAGGTTTCTGTTGAGATCCCTTTTTATTTTGCTTCAAAAAAGGCCAGAGAGGATGGTCTGGGCGTAATGCTCTGTGGACAGGGTGGAGATGAGCTATTTGGTGGTTACTATCGCTATGTGGAATGTATGGCCAGAACTGGTTATAATGAAGTAGAGAAAATGATTCAACGAGATGTAGAAAACATATATGCAGAGCAACTCAATAAGGACATTGCGGTCTGCAAAACAAATGATATAGAACTACGTGCCCCATACATGGATGAGGAATTTAAGAATTATGCGATGGAAATTCCCGTGGAACTAAAATTACACGAGGTCAAAAATTCCCCGGGGTTTTCCTGTGTTGATACTGTAGGTGATAGAAGATTCATAAGGAAATACATCCTCAGGAAGCTTGGAGGTGAAATCGGGGTTCCTGATTTCATCCTGAATAGAAAGAAAAAGGCCGTACAATACGGCTCCGGAACATGGAAAGTCCTCGATAGAATTGCAAGGCAGAAAGGATTTAAGGGGAAGGCAAGAAAAGTTGGAAGGAAGGATTATGTTAGAATGTTTCTGGAGGGCTATAAGCTATAATGATTTTTTAGATAATTTCGTTGACTTTATGATATACGTCCCTCTCTGGCCATCCCATCCCTTTTTCGCTTCAACAATCTCAATTTTTTTCCTGAACATTGGACAGTCAAGAACTAATGTTTCAGCCTCACCACCCTCGAAACCCAGGTGAATCTTGAATTTTTTGTTTAATTCTTTTAGTTCATCTATTGCTTTTTCGTCGATGATCCTGCCGAGCCAACTTTCATCTAAACCTTCTGCCGAAACGGCAGTAACCATAATTCTAAAACCGGCATCTAAGAGATCACGCCAATATTTTTCCGAGTTAATGTGCCACAATGGGGAAATGCTCTCTAGATCAAATTTCTTGCATATTCTGTCAATTCTTTCCTTCTGATAGTTTGAGGCGAGAGCCCCCGTTAGGATTCCGTCCACTTCATTCTTTACTCTGGAGATCAATCTCTCAAGATCCTTCAACTCCTCTTCTTTCTCGCCCAAAGTCTTTTCAACGAGCAATGGAATTCCCATAAGTTCTGCCTGCAATCCCGTCAGCTCAATATTTGGGTGATGAAACATGTAGCTGTCCGAACGTTCTGGCATCATCGAAAGTAAATATCTAATATCGTGACCCTCTTTCTTTGCAAGATAAACTGCATACAGGGAATCCTTTCCCCCCGAGATTAGTGCCGCGAGTTTCATATGTACCCCTTTAATTCTGCTATCGAATCCAGAATTTTATCTGGTTTTATTTTGGATTTTTCTACAATATCCTTTCTATATTTTCCGGTCTTTACGAGTATACCATCCATCCCGAATCTCTTCGCCCCTTCGATGTCTGTAACGATGTCATCCCCGATTACCGCAGTTTTTCCTGGTTCAGCATTCATATCATCCAAAGCCAGTTTAAAGAAACTCTCGGAGGGTTTTCCGACCACTACCGCCTTTTTATCAGTCGCATATTCTAGAGCTGTTACGAATGGACCCGCAGATAATTCCAATCCCTTTAATGTTCTCCAGTACCTGTCTTTTTCCATTGCTATCAATTCGGCCCCTTCTAAAAGAAGATTAAATGCCGTGTTCAAATTTTCAAAGGTAAACGCATCTCCTGCGTCACCAACTACCACAAAATCCGGTTTTTCTTCAGTTAGTATTATCTCCACATTTTTAAAATCCTTATGCACATCACCGGTAGTGAGTAAAAAACACCTATTTTTCCTTGAATTTTTTATGTATCTTACGGCTGCTATAGGAGCACTGAAAATCTCAGTCTCAGAGATATTAAATCCAAAATTCCTTAGTTTTTCACAAAGTGTTTCTCTGCATGCTCTTGTCGCATTGGAGATAAATCTGAATCTGTATTCTTTTTCTCTTAGAAAATCGATGGTATCGGCGGCACCATCTACGGGTTTTTTTCCTACGTAAAGTACGCCATTTATATCAATCAGGAAGGAGTTTCTATGCATTCTTGTTCATATCTCAATCCCATGCTCCTCTTTCATCACATTCAGAACTACCATGGTATATGTCCTTTTCACATTTGGCACTGACAGAAGTTTTTTCACAAATTTATTCAGAGCCCCACGATCCTTAAATTTTGCAACAATTATTGCATCATATTCGCCGGTAACATCATAGACCGCAGATACATTCCCTTCTTTAGAGATTTTCTTCTCGATCTCTGGTAAATGGCCACCCTCAACCATGAGACCTAGTATCGCAACCAGATCATAACCAAGCTTTGAGAAATCTATGTCTGGAATGAATCTCTTAATTACACCGAGTTCCAGAAGCTTATTCACCCTGTTATAAACAGTTCCTTCGGCAATCTTCAATCTCTCTGCTATATCCCTATAACTTTGACGAGCATCCTTCTGTAACTCCCGAATTATCTTCAGATCCAGATCGTCAATCTTGGATGTCATAATAATTCTTATGATTTAGAATATAAATATTGACGAAAATCCATAGATAACTGATAAAATTTTGATAGATTTATCATAAATTAGAGTTATATTTATGAGAATATTCAATATATAACAATGAATATGAATCCTCGAATAGAACTACCGTGTAGAATCGATACCATTAAAGCCAGAGTTGAAAAGATACTGAGTGAGTTGATGAGAGTAGAGATTAATCTTGATCGTAACGATCTAAGAATTATCTCGATCCATGAGGATATTCACAGAGAACACAATAGTAAGAGATCAAGAATCTCTGATGAAGAAATAACGGAATACATAAAAAAGTATTACAGGTTCAGAGCAGTTGTTGGCGAGGCTGAGACCTCTTAGACGGATACATTAACACTGTATTAGATTAATCCAAAATCGAGGAGCGCCGCTATGATTAATGCGGCTATTGAGAATATGGATATCATTATGTAATTCTGACGTTCTTTTGATACGCTGATGCTCCACATAACATAGCGTAGCCCATCGAAGTCGGTGGTGTCAAGACTATCTCTGTTTTCGATCTTTTTCAGCAGATCGAGATCTTTAATAACATTATACCTCCGCAGGGCGATATTGTATCTATGGACAAAGAAGGTTAGATATCCTATCACTCCGAGATACCACAGCACCTTCGAAAGTAATGGATTATAATGCTCGACAATCGTTATTATACGAAACAGAAACGCTGAGAGGATCCCGATCCAGAAGAACAGATTAATAACAAGGTCGCCGTACCCAGCCGGAATTTCTGTTTTATTTTTTCCTTTCATTTTGGTTTTACATTCTTAAATGAAGAATTCTTTAAGTTTTCATTTATATATAAGGAATTCCTATAATAAATCGATTAGTATTTATATAAGTATTCAATAATATTAATATAACTTAAAAAATTCTACAAATGGAGGTGATAAAATGAGGAAATACAACAAAAAAATATTGTTGACTCTTGCAATGGTTTTGGTTTTACTGCTGGTACCCGTTGTTGTGTCAGCAGACGAGGAAGGTCCGACAGCAGAAAGCAACGCATCTGCGATAGATACTGTATGGGTATTGGTTGCTGCATTTCTTGTGTTCTTTATGCAGCCTGGTTTCGCAATGCTGGAGGCAGGTTTTACCCGGGCGAAGAATGCGGGAAATATCGTGATGAAGAATATGATGGATTTCGCAATGGGTTCTATCGGGTATTTTATTGCGGGATTCGGGATAATGTTCGGTGCGGGAACGGCATTCTTTGGAATGGAGTATTTTATGATGGATGGCGTTTTACCTACATCAATGTGGGGTTCAATTCCAACATATGCGTTCTGGATCTTTCAAGTGGTATTTGCAGCAACTGCCGTAACCATAGTTGCAGGAGCGATGGCTGAAAGAACAAAGTTTATTGGGTACATGATATATAGCTTCTTTTTTACCCTCTTGATCTACCCCACGGTCGGACACTGGATATGGGGTGGGGGATGGTTGTCAACGGGTGATATTTTATCTTTCCTTGGTGACACCCCAATGATAGATTTTGCGGGATCCACAGTAGTTCATTCGGTCGGTGGATGGGCCGCGCTCGCAGGTGCAATTGTACTTGGACCAAGAATTGGCAGATATGGAAAGGATGGAAAGGTGAACGCCATACCCGGTCACAGTATAACACTTGCAATCCTCGGCGTCTTTATACTCTGGTTCGGATGGTTCGGCTTTAATCCCGGAAGTACTGTTGCGGGGACGGATTTGAGCATAGCAACGATCGCAGTAACTACAAACCTTGCGGCAGCGGCGGGAGCCATACTGGCGATGATAGTGACATGGCTCAAATTTGGAAAACCGGATGTGGGTATGACCGGTAATGGGGCTATTGCTGGATTGGTTGCAATAACAGCACCATGTGCCGTTGTAAGTCCATTAAGTGCGATAATAATCGGCGCAATTGCGGGCATAGTAGTGGTATTTGCGGTGGAATTTTTTGACAGAATCAGGGTAGATGATCCAGTGGGTGCAATATCTGTTCACGGTGTGTGTGGTGCATTCGGTACCCTGAGTGCGGGACTATTTGCAGAAGCGGCATACTCGGGCGGCACCAATGGATTATTTTTTGGTGGTGGAGTGACGCAGTTAATAACTCAGACAATCGGTGTCGTTTCGGTGTTTCTCTTTGTGTTCATAGCAGCCTTTATTATGTTTAAATTGATAGACATAATAGTTGGATTGAGGGTTTCACCAGAGGAGGAACTAAAGGGTCTGGATATTGGAGAGCATGGGTTGACAGCATACCCTGACTTTGAACATATATACAATCCACTAAGGAGGTAAATGAAAATGAAAAAAATCGAGGCAATAATCCGGTCTGAAAAATTGGATGATGTAAGACGGGCACTAAGTGACATGGGGATCAATGGAATTACAGTAACAGAAGTAAAGGGACACGGCAAACAGAAAGGGATAACACAGCAGTGGCGAGGTACTGAATACAAGGTTGATCTCCTCCCCAAGGTGAAGATAGAGACAGTTGTAAAGTTAGAGGATGTCGATAAGGTCGTCGATATAATCGTTGAAGCGGCAAAGACGGGCAATATCGGGGATGGAAAAATCTTTGTGATTCCAGTCGAGGATGCAATACGGGTGAGAACGGGAGAAAAAGGAGAGGATGCGATTTGAGCATTTTCTCCTGTTTTTATTTTATTTTTGATGAATTCTTTATTTTTATTTAATAAAACTAAATATTTATATAAGGATATAATCTTGGGGTATGGAAAATGGCAAACATAGATGAAGCTAAGGAAAAGGTTTTAGAAGAAGCAAAGCAGAAGGATGTAAAATTCGTTAAGTTGCAGTTTACGGACATATCGGGGATGGTTAAGAGTGTTGCAATACCGATAGAGCTGCTTGAAGAGTCCTTGGATAAAGGCACGTGGTTTGATGGATCCTCAATTGAGGGATTTGCAAGAATTTGCGAGAGCGATATGTATCTAATGCCGGATCCCTCTACATTTACAATTTTGCCATGGAGACCAAAGGAAAAGGCAACTGCAAGGATTATTGCAGATGTTTATGGTCCTGATGGAAAACCATTCGAAGGCGATCCTCGTTATATCCTAAAGAAGGCAATTCAGGAGGCAAAAAAAGAAGGATTTATCTACAATACAGGACCTGAATTAGAATTCTTCCTGTTCAAAGCAAATGAAGCTAAGATTGCGCCAGTACCCCACGACGTTGCGGGTTACTTTGATTTTTCTCCGAGAGATCTGGCTTCTGATGTTAGAAGGGATGTGATTTTCGCCCTTGAGGATTTGGGGATGCATGTGGAGATGAGTCATCACGAGGTAGCTCCGGGACAGCATGAAATTGATTTTAGATACGATGAAGCATTAAAGACTGCCGACAATGCTGTCACCTTCAAATACACTGTAAAGGCGATTGCAAGTGCCCACGATCTGTATGCAACCTTTATGCCCAAACCAATATTCGGACAAAACGGGAGTGGAATGCATGTACACCAGAGTCTATTCAACAAAGAAGGAAAAAATATATTTTTCGATTCTGAGGATAAGTACAAGCTATCTGAAACCGCTTATGGCTTCATTGCAGGTCAGTTAGGGCACGTCAGGGCAATGTCTGCCGTGCTTGCACCCACTGTGAATTCATATAAGAGATTAGTTCCGGGATATGAGGCTCCTGTCTATATATGCTGGGGACAGAGAAACAGGTCGGCATTGATAAGAGTTCCCCGTTATTCAGTGGGCAGGGAACAATCCACAAGGGCGGAACTGAGGTGTCCTGATCCGAGTTGTAATCCATACCTGGCATTTGCGGTAATGCTCAGAGCTGGATTGGATGGAATTAAGAGAAAATTAAAGCCTCCGGAACCGGTAGAGGAGGACGTCTATGGTTTCGATGATGCTAAATTAGTTAGCCTAAATATAGACACATTACCTGCATCGCTCTATGAAGCCATCGAGGAGTTTGAACGTGATAAACTAATGAAAGATGCTCTAGGAAAGCATACCTACGGACGATATTTAGAGGCGAAGAAGGCAGAATGGGATGAATACAGGATTCAAGTGACAGAGTGGGAGTTAGATCATTATCTAGAGGTACTCTAATAATACATAAAGTGAATCTCAATTAATTACTTTGGAGACAGTGGTCTAGCTAATTTTTCCTTCCCAATCTCATCGATAATTTTGATAATTAATTCTTTATCAGAACTCTTTCTGAGACTCTTTGCCGAAAGAATATAAAGCTTTTTTATCTCGCTAATGTGTCCCCTCTCTGTTTGTAGGATATGAAAATAATGATCTAATTCCTCCAAACTTCTAAACCCATATATCACTATATGGGTTACATCTCCCTCTGGAACCCTGTAGAAGTCAATGATGTGGGGACCTTTTACCCTTTCATCTATGTCCTCCTCCCTCAGCGTTTTTCTTGATTCCTGTGTGAACTTGAACAGCGCTATTGCCAGTACATTGATACCCAACTTTTCATAATCTACAATAGTCGAGTAGCTCTTTATAATTCCATTCGACTCCAGTTTCCTTCTGATCTTTCCCACGGCCTGTGGTGTGATATTTAAACTCCTTGCAATATCGGCATCTGGAGTTCTGCTATTTTCAATGAGGAACTTAAGAACCCGCTTATCATTTTTTGTTAGTTTCATTATGTAAACAATTTAAGAAATTAAGTTTAAAAAATAAACTGACGTTTTTTAAAGTGGGAATGTAATAATAAGAGTATTATTCTAAGGAGAGATAGGTGAAAAAAATGCCGGAAAATTATGCAAATGCAAGGTCTACAACAGGAACATTGATAAGGACTAAGGATATAAGTCCTACATCGGGTATGTGTCCAATATGTATAGAGGGATGTAGCGTCCTCTGTGAGATAGGGAAATCTGCATTTAGAGGCAGAGAAGTTCTTTATCCGGATCCAGAACAATTCGGTAAATCAACCCAGGCAAGTAACAAGAATTATGATATGGATTGGTCTTACTTCCAGATTTTGGTGGATGTTAGAAGTACTGCTGGAATAGAGCCGGATCCAGACAAGGCAATATTCTCTAATGTGGATGTAGAGAGTTCAGCGGGCGGTATTCCTCTAAAGGTACCGATAACTATTGCCGGTTTGGGTTCAACGGATGTTGCAAAGAGGAACTGGGATGGCTTGGCTGTTGGCTCTGCAATCTCTGGAGTTCCATTAACAATAGGTGAAAATGTCTGTGGAATGGATCCCAAGGCAAAATTCAACGGAAAAGGGAAAGTAACCCATTCCGAAGATTTAAAGTACAGGATTGATAAATATAGAGAATTCTGGGATTCCAAGTACGGGGATATTATAGTTCAGACGAATGTAGAGGATCGGAGAGCTGGAGTGGATGAATATGCGCTTTCGAAGTTAGAGGTAAACGTTATAGAGAGAAAGTGGGGTCAAGGAGCAAAGGCTATTGGTGGGGAGGTAAGGATCTTTGATCTGGATAAGGCGATAATGCTGAAAAAGAGGGGCTATGTGGTCTGGCCGGATCCAGAGGATCCTCATGTCCAGGAGGCCTTTAAAAATAAGGTCTTTGAATCGTTTGAGAGACACAGCAGGGTAGGAATGGTGAATGAAAAGGATTTCTTGGAAGATATTGATTGGCTGAGAGAACAGGGAGTAAAGAAGATATTTCTGAAGACAGGTGCTTACAGACCTGCTGTTGTTGCATTAACTATGAAAGTGGCTTCTGAGGCAAAAATCGATCTAGTAACCTTTGACGGAGCAGGTGGGGGAACAGGAATGAGTCCAGTCCCGATGATGAATGAATGTTCGACTCCAACAATCTATCTGGAGGCTCAGGTTTTAAAGGCGGCAGAATTGCTTAAAAAGAAGGGGAGATATGTCCCGGATATAGCGATAGCAGGGGGCTTTATAAATGAAACCCAGATATTTAAGGGTATAGCGATGAGTAATTTTGGGAGTGAACCTTACGTAAAGGCTATTGCAATGGCAAGGGCACCATTAACAGCTGTAATGAAATCCAACCATTATGTGAGATTGGCCGAGAAGGATAAACTCCCGGATAAATTCGCAGGGCTCTATGGGAACAGACCAGAGCAGTTCTTCATAGCAACTACTGAGCTAGCGGAAAGATTCGGAAAGGACGTGAAGAAATTGCCATGGGGTGCCATTGGTTTATATACCTATTTCATTGACAGGGTTAGTGTAGGCTTAAAGCAGTTGATGGCGGGGGCAAGGAAGTGGAGGCTTGATCTTATCGATAGAGGGGATTTAGCCTCATTGACAGAAAGGGCAAGCAGAGTAACGGGAATTCCCATGATAGATGAGATTGAACAGGATGCTATGGAAGAAATCTTGGGATGATAAAAATGGAATTTGATGTAAAGAACTTTATTGAGGAAAAATCGAAAGAACTGAGGGATGCAATCGGCGACAAGAAAGTAATATGTGCTACTTCGGGCGGAGTTGACAGTATGACCTGCGCCCTTTTAGCCCATAGAGTTATCGGTGATCAACTCACAACGTTATTCCTTGACGATGGTTTGATGAGGGAGAATGAACCAGAGACGGTTACAGAATGGTTAAAGGACAATAAAATTGATGTAAAACTGATGGACGTCGCAGATGATTTCTTTGCAGCTTTAAAGGGGATCGAGGATCCTGAAGAGAAGAGAAAGGCATTCAGGGACACATTCTATAAGTCTTTAGGGAGAGCAGTTAAAGAGAGTGGAGCAAGTTTTATGATACAGGGAACAATTGCTGCGGATATAGTGGAAACCAAGGGTGGAATTAAAACACAGCACAACATTCTGGAGCAGATTGGAATCAACCCAGAACGATATGGTCTCAGGATTCTGGAGCCCGTGAGAGAAATTTACAAGCCACAGGTTAGGGAGGTAGCTAAGGAACTTGGACTTCCCGAAGAGTATCATCAGAGAATGCCCTTTCCGGGACCTGGATTAGCTACGAGGGTTGTCGGTGAGGTAACTCCAGAAAGGGTCGCAATTTTAAGAAAGGCAACGGTGATAGTTGAAGAGGAAATTCTAAAGGAATTAAAACCCTTTCAGGCGTTTGCAGTTCTCTTGAATGACAGAGCAACTGGCGTAGTGGGAGGGAAGAGAGCCTTTGGGAACATAATAGTTGTCAGATCCGTGGAAAGTAAGGATGCTATGACAGCTACGGTGACAGAAATACCCATGAAAACACTACAGAGAATTCGGGAGAGAATCTGTGAGGAACTGCCTGAGGTTACAAAGGTTTTATACGATATTACGCCGAAGCCGCCAAGCACCATAGAATACATTTAATCCCTACCACCCGTCCTTACCAATTAATGGAACGAAAACACACCCCCCAAGTTTCTTCTCTTTAAAACCTTTTTCATATTTTTCAATCAGCATTAGCTCCTGTAACATTCTTCCACCAACCGGGATTAAGAGCTTTCCATTGTCATTTAATTGATCCAACAGCGCCTTTGGCACTCTGGGAGCTCCTGCGGTTACGATAATCCTGTCATAAGGAGACTCTTCAGCGTAACCCTTTGTACCCTCGCCGATTGCAATATGTACCTTGGAGTATCCACAACCTCTTAAATTTTCCTCGGCGTTTTTTGCCAGCTCGGGTATTCTCTCTACCGTATAGATTTTGCCCTCATCCAGAATCTCCGCTAAGACAGCGGCCTGATAACCACTTCCCGCACCGACCTCGAGTATTTTATGGTGTGGTTTCACATCCAGATGCTCGGTCATCATCGCGACCATATGTGGAGCACTTATTGTCTGCCCATAGCCGATGGTCAGGGGCATGTCCACATAGGCACTATACTTTTTTGACTCGGGAACAAAACGGTGCCTTGGCACCTTTAGCATTGAATCTATGACCTCTGGCTTTGATAGATACCCGTTAGATATCAGACTATCTATCAACCTTTTCCTTTCCTGTTCTCTTTCCCCTTTGCTATTGTTCATTTAAATCCACGCTGCTCTATTAATTATAGGTGAGGAATGAATAAATTGAAACTAATTCCGGGAGAAAGAATCTCTACCATGGTGAGAATCCTCGAAGAGCCCAGATCAACCAGTGTTGTGGGTAAGAAGTTGGTTAATGCAAAGGTGGGTGATGGAGAAAATATCGCCAATCTGGTGGCATGGGACAAAGAAACCGAGAGATGGAATCTAAGAAAAAATGACATTATAGAGCTAATTAACGGGGAATGTCCAAAATCCCATAAAATGGGGCATCTACCACCTACTATAACGATAGCTCCAAAAACCTTAATCAAAAAACTAGATATAAAATTTCCCTCCATTGAGGAGTGTATGAGAAAAAAATTTCTGGACCAGATCTCTGAGTATGAGTATGGGATATTGGAAGGATTTATCGTCCAGATCTATCGTACTGTCTCATACTTCTGCGATAAATGCAAGAGATTCTCTGATGAAATGTGTGAATGCGGAAATTTTCCAGATCCTATCTTCAGGATTTCTGGGGTTTTTTCCGATGGCACAAAAACTATGGCATTCGCAACAATATCCGAGAAGGTCGCTGAGGATTTAACCTATGCTAAAAAATCCGATGCAAAGAAGATAAATCCGCATGAATTAGTGAATAGGTCCTATAACCTCTTGGGCTATGTGAGGAACGAAAAGCTCTATATGGAGGAGGTACTGAAATGAAAGTCCTCTTTTTGTCAGTAAATGATCTAAAGAATTCGAGTTACAGAAGAGAGGGGAAAAAGAATTTACTGGATACAAAATTAGGTACTGCAGATACCCTGGCCTTTTGCGGAAGGCTCGAATCCGCAAAAAAAACAAAATACGGTCCAAGGCTGCAGATAAATGACAATAATCCATTAACTGTAATTGTCGGGACATTCAACAATGATGTGCGAAAAGATGCTGAGAAAATTATTGAAAAATTCAAGAATGAAAAGGACATGTATCTTCTGTTATATGGAAACCCATACGAAACAGATCAATTGTATATAAACGTAAATCAAGACAATGGAGTAGTTCTGGTAGATAGAGAAACCTATGAGAAATTCCATGAGATCCGGAAGGAGGCTGCAGGATATCTTCGTGAAAAGTTAGGCACTTCTCCAGAAAAGTTAGGCACTACAATAGAGGAGGAAAAACCTAAAGAGGAACTCCCATCGGAATTGTCCAACTCCGAGATCATGAACTTTATAAAGAGCAGGGACAGAGGAGAAGGTGTGAAAACAAAAGAGGTCCTTGAACACTTCAAAACCTTTGAGGGGGTAGAGGAAAAAATCCTGGAGCTTATGGAGCTCGGAGAGCTATATGAACCCAAACCCGGCCTGCTCAGGGTGCTGTAATCAAATAGAAAAGGACAGCAACGAAACCAAACACAATACAGAAGATATCAAAGCGGCTTCTTCTCGCAAATCTCAGGAGTACATCAATTGTTAGATACCCGAAGACAAATGCAGTTAAAATTCCCGGAAGAATTGCTACAAAATCAAAATTCTGTAATCCCTCCTGTAAAATGT
>DAOVSE010000095.1 GCA_030633595.1 Candidatus Altarchaeota archaeon | reverse complement strand
CATATTGGCTTTCAGGGAGTTGTAGATTTCTCCTTCAGGATCTTTGATTGTCAGATTCGTGGTTGTATTCTCCGGAGCTGTAATAGAGATGCGGATCGATTCGTTTAGATAGTAAATGGATTTGTTAATTGAGAGGGATGCGGTTTCGAGGATGTCTTCCGTTTCGTTTGTTATGCCCTCTTCGATGGGTTGTATCACCACAAAGAAGGCTGATGCATTACTGCTCTGATTCTGGATGGAGAAGATTGTATAGACAGAATAGTTTCCTGTAAGTTCGGGAACATAGAGGTGGATGAATGTACCCATATTTTCCTTTAGGGTTAAGTATAGATCACCTTCCGGATTTTGTATGGTCAGATCCGTGGTGGTGTTCTCAGGGACGGTTATCTGAATGCGAATGGTTTCGTTCAGGTAGTAAGTGGATTTGTCTGTTGTGAGAGATGCGTTTTCAAGGATTTCCGTTTCGTTCGTTATGTTCTGTATAGGATATATAACCCAGAAATTGACGCTCAGGCTTCTGGTTTCGTTTAGAAGGAAGAGTTCTGCGTGGACGGAATAATTACCTAAAGATTCTGGGGTGTGAAAATGAGAAAAGGTTCCCTCATCTAAAATGGAATAAACATTCTGGAGGGGGTCCTCCACACTAAGGTTGGTGGTGGTGTTTTCCGGAGCCCTTACGGTGATGTTGACCGTTTCATTCAGATAGTAAACAGATTTGTCCGTGAACAGGGAGGCATTTATCAGGCCATTGGTAAGTTCAGAGACGGTAGATAGGGAAAACTGAGGAGAAGTGATTCCTCCAACCAATGCTATCAGGCACAGGGCAAAAATAGTAAATTCTAATCGTTTCATTATAGCATGCCAGTATAGTTTTATAATAATTATAGCTTTATAATAATGTGTCATAGGATAATAAATATATAAAAAGATGAATAACTTTCGAAAAAAGGCAGAGCTTGAGAAAATTAATTATGTAGAATGCCTTCCTTCTGGAGTGAATCTGTGTTATTGCGTAACCATTGGGTCATTCTATAATCAATCCATCTATGTTCTCGAATCAATATTATATGCACTCTCTGTATGAACCATGATAAAGAGAGGATTTAAATATCTTTACCTAGGATATCTCTCTGCTTTTTAATAAGTCTCCCTATTTTTTTTATCAGCCTTAATGCCCTCTTGAACTCCTCCTGTGTTTTTGTCATCTTAAAATACGATAAATCTTAATATAAATATTAAAATAAATCATATAATAAGTTTTAAATATGAAAATATATATATGTGACATGACGGTCAAAAGGAGAAAGCGAAATCCGGAGAAAATAAAGGGGGATATCATCGAATTCATAGAAAAATTGGATTTCCCGACCACAACCGAGGGAATTGCCAAGGGTGTTGGTTTAAATTGGTTTACTGCATCATTCTATCTGAGCGAACTAAGGGTAGAGGGTAAAATATTCCATAAAAGGGTTGGAAGGCAAAATCAGTGGTGGACCGAAAACATCGATGAACAAAGGAAGAAGATGAAGAAACTGGGGAAGGAATTGATGGTTAAGGATGAAGAGATCAGGTGGTTGAAGAGGCAGATTCGTGAATTAAAGGGTAAAAAGTAGGTCATTCTTTGATTAATCCTTCATCGACAAAGCTGATGTAATTATCACCCCCTATGATGATGTGATCCAATACCCTTACCCCCACTAAATTACATGCCTTAACTAAGCGATCTGTTATTTCGATATCCTCCCTGGTTGGTTTTGGTTCGCCGGATGGATGGTTATGGACAAAGATGACTGCTGCTGCGGACTCTCTAATTATTTCCTTAATGACTTCTCTTGGGTGGACAACAGATGCATTTAGACTTCCTTCGGATATTGTCATCTCTCTGATAATTTTATTACGGCCGTCTAACAGCATTATTTTAAAGATTTCCTTCTTTAGATCCCTGAGATAGGGCCCATAGTAGTTGACAACGTCCTCGACGGATGTGATCTTTTTCCTCAACTCAGTTTTCTGTCTGAGGAGGCGCTTTCCCATCTCTAATGCTGCCTTGATCTGGGCGGCCTTTGCTAGACCTATACCTTTTATTGCGCATAATTCGGAGATACTGACAGAATCCAAGGCTCTGAGATTCCCATAGTGATCGAGTAGAGTTCTTGCCAGATCGATCGCATTTGATTTAGTGCTATTACCGGTTCTCAAAATAATAGCCAGGAGCTGTGAATCGGAGAGGTTTTCTTCGCCAAATTTTATCAATCTCTCTCTTGGACGCTCATCCTCGGGCCAGTCTTTTATTTTTCTAAATCTGGGCATGTAGATCATTGGGATTGAGTGTTTATAACTTTAGAGATTTTTAAATAAACCTCTGGTTAATTAAATCCTAAACGTATTTTATTATGGAGATGATCGAGATAAAAAAGTTGCGCAAGGGGAATTGTATTGTCTATAAGGACAGGCCTTACAGGGTCAAGAGCATAGGATCCAAGGTAATCGGTACGCACAGCCATTCTGTCACCAAGGTAGAGTTGGAGGGTTTGCTGGAGAAAAGCAGGGAGAGTATCACCAAATCTTCTCATGATAAGGTTGAGGATATAGAGATGGTAAGGCGGCGTGGACAGTATATAGCACCATCAGGGGAGAACGTGATACAGGTAATGAGCATGGATACATACGATGTTTTTGATGCTGAGGTCCTGCCGGAGATTATGCCGGAGATAACGGATGGTTGCTCCCTAACGTATATCGAGTTCAGGGGAAGGAGAATAGTGACCGAGATTAGGAAATGATTATCCTGCTCTATTTTTATTCCTTTCTCATGTAAACGGTTCTGCAGGGGAAGGGTATCTCTATCCCGGCCTTTTCAAATTCTGTGTTTATTCCAGTGTTTATCTTATCTATAGCAACAAGCTTCTTCCGAAAATCGGAAACCCAGAATATGAGTAAGAAATTTAGGGACGAGTCGCCGAACTCTCTAAAGAATATCACTGGTGCGGGTTCATTCATTACCTCGTCAGCCCTCTTTGTGACATCGAGAACGATCTTCTTTACCCTCTCGGGATCGGTGCCATATGCAACGCCGATGGTAATTTTTACCTTTATCCTTACATCCGGGAGGGTGTAATTAATTACCTCGTTTGAGACAATATCCCCATTCGGGATTATCACATAGGTGTGATCAAGGGTTTCTATTTTCGTCGTTCTTAAACCGATATCAACCACCTCACCGAGATAACCCTTTATCTCCACCCTATCACCCTTGGCGAAGGGTCTGTCTGTCAGGATGAAGAACCCTGCCAGTAGATTCCCTATCGTGTCTTTGGCAGCAAAACCGATCGCGAATCCAGCAATCCCCAGGCCTGCAACCAATGGCGCTATCTCTATGCCAAACTGGTCGAGAACGATCATAAACGCCAACAGGTAAATTGTAAATTTCAGAACCTTTGACAGGAATGGAATTGCCTCATAATCTACCGTTGTTTTCGTTTTCGTGGCAAGTTTCTT
>DAOVSE010000099.1 GCA_030633595.1 Candidatus Altarchaeota archaeon | reverse complement strand
ACTCATTATCCTGGAAAGTACCACATATCCCGGAACAACAGAGGAAATCGTTCTACCACTCCTGGAATCCTCTAACTTAAAGGTCGGCAGGGACTTCTACCTGGCATTTTCACCAGAGAGAATAGATCCCGGAAGTAAAGAATATGTCATCTCAGAGGTACCAAAGGTTGTCGGAGGCATAACCGAAAAATGTACTGAAACCGCTAAATTGTTCTACGCTCAGATTTTCAATGAGGTAATCACTGTTTCTTCTCCGAAGGCTGCAGAAGATAACAAAAGCAATGGAGAAATACTAAACATCGCAGGCGGGAGGAGAGCAACAATAACCAAAAAACCATCTCCATCTCCAAGACGGGATTTACGGAGAGGATATTGAGATCTGCCCGCGAAAACGATATCTTACTCTTCGAAAGCTAAAATTCCTCTCTGATCTGGCTCCCCGATAGGGTGATACAATGGCTCCTATACGTCTCAGATCCGTGGTATCCGATCTATATGGACTGCTCATTTTAGTAGTTATATAGTCTGATTACACTATAGTTGATATAAACTATAGTTGGTGGTAACTATGCCCGTACGTGGTGAAGATTTTTTTGATAGGGAAGATCTCCTTAATGATCTTAAGAGGAATTTAGACCATATAACAAATGGTGAGAAGAGGAATATCGCACTTATAGGCATTAGAAAGGTGGGGAAGACCTCAATACTCCTCGAGTTTAAGAGGAAAGTTAAAACAGAGGATATTTTAATACCTTATGTTTATCTCCTGGAAGAAACATCAAATTCTTTTGCAAGAAAATACGTTAAAGCGATCCTGTATGAGACCTTGAAGAATTATGCTCAACTGCCTGCAGTTACTACAACCAAAAAATTGATCGCCAAAACGATAGAATTCTGTCCAAGTCAGGCAGAATTTCTCTTTACCATTAATTCCTTACTGGATAGAAAGTTAACCGAGGAAGGTCTGGAATTAATTCTCGATCTCCCTGAAAAACTTGGGGAAGAATTGAAGATTGGTTATTGGATTCAAATCGATGAATTTCAAAGGTATGCGAACATTGGTCTTAAAAACGCAGTGGACATATTCAGGGAAAGGATTATGCTTCAGGAGAGAACCAGCTACCTCATTTCCGGGTCGGCTGTTGGTATGATGCATAATTTATTAGATAAGCATGATTCACCACTATTCGGACATTTTGAGAATATAACGGTGGGTCCATTTGATTATGCCACCGCGAGGCAGTATCTGTTACTGAGATTTTCTAAACCAAGTTTAGTATGTCCGGAAATTCTGCTAAATTTTGTTATTGATAAAACAGGAGGGTATCCCTACTATTTATATGCGATTACAGATAGGATTGGGAGGGTGGCAAAAACTCACATACATAAGGATATCATTTCAGATGCCTTTGTCAGGGAGATATATGACCCTGATGGGCGTATATATGTCAATATTCGGGAGATCATAGACAACTCCTTCGACAAACGAGGACTTGGAAAATATCTAAATATCCTTAGGGCAATATCCTCCAATAAACACACAATTTCGGGGATATCTAAGGAAATAAAAATTCCAATGACAGAGCTGAGCAACCCCGTGAGGAAACTTATAGAGATGGGTTTTTTGGAGAAGGATAAAGAAAAATATATTCTGATTAATCCTATGCTCACATTCTGGCTTCGAAATGTCTACTCACTGGAATCTGAACCGATACTTGACTTGGAAAAAAAGTATGATCGGTTTAAATCCCAGATCTCCCAGATGATCTCCGAATTCAAATCCGAGCTGGGAAAAGTCAGAGAATCCCAGATTCGCGAAATATTCACCAAGAAGGGTTTTACCGTAGGCTCCGGTTTCCTTGAAGGTAAGGAATTCGATCTGATAGCCAGGAAGAACGATGAACTACTCCTCGGGGAATGCAAAACAGGAAACATAACCCTCAAAGTAGTCACCACCTTCATACACAAGATCAAAAAAGCAGAAAGAAAACACAAAGTAGAGAAAAAGATCCTCTTCTCTCTCTTCGGAATCACCGAAAAGGCAAGAGATCTATGCAGAAAAGAGGGAATCGAAATCTGGAATCTGAAAAGAATCAACAGGGAAAGGAAAACCCCCGGCCTGCCGCCTCTGAGGATCTAGTTCTCCTCAACCCCACACCCCGTTTCTGTATTTCAATCATTAATTTTCCCAACATCTACCGGTGCGCTCTCTTCTCCCGACCATACACGGGTTCGTAAATAGCATATCCCGCATATCTATCTATTCACTGCGGATATATTAGGTAATAAAACATCACCCGAATCTTCAGTTCCGGCTTCATCCCCCGGATGCTCGCTACAAATTCTTTTTTTTTGAATCGGAATTGGTTAGAGCCTTTATTCTCTAGAGACACATCAATCAATATGTCATCTATCCAACCACAAAGATATTATTATGACCCACATAGAGTCAGAATCTAACTTTTTATAGTCAGAATGTAATATATCTGACAATGCAATTAGAGGAAAAGATAACTCAAAGAACAGCAAGGATCGGGGTCGTTGGTCTGGGTTATGTCGGGCTTCCCACGGCAGTTATCTTCGCCGAGAACGGTTTTAATGTCATTGGAATCGATAAAAAACAGGATATCGTAAATACCATAAACAGCGGCGGATGTCACTTAGTTGACCTGAATCTGGATGAACGAGTAAGATCTGTTGTAGGAAATGGAAAACTGAAGGCAACTACAAACATTATTGATGCTGTAAAGGAAAGCGATATAATCCTCATAATTGTACCTACCCCAGTTACCGAAGAAAAAAAGCCCGACCTGAGTTTTATAATCTCCGCTGGAAAGGGCATTTCTACTGGTT